>JAZRDW010000181.1:0-4864 GCA_045660505.1 Christensenellaceae bacterium
ATTACGTTCCCGTGGAATATCAAGGGGGTGGCCTTCTTTAAGTTCCCGTTGAACAAATGGATATTTTAACTAGATATCTAGGGGGCGAAAAGAAACCTAAACTTTCAAAGATAGGCGGAAAAGATTTTGAAAGGATAAAAAATAGCGTTCGTGAAAGTATCAAAAAAATGAGTTTTGACCTAAAGAAACTCTATCAAGAGCGTGACCAAATAAAAGGGTATAAATTTATTGATGATAGTGAACTTCAAACTTTGTTTGAAAGTGCTTTCCCTTATGAAGATACTATTGACCAAGTTCAAGCAAATTTAGATATTAAAAGGGATATGACCAACGGCAAAATTATGGATAGGCTTATTTGTGGTGACGTTGGTTTTGGCAAAACTGAAGTTGCGTTTAGGGCGATTTTTAGGGCTGTTGCTAACGGAAAACAAGCCGCTATGCTTGCACCAACCACAATTTTAACCGAACAACATTATAATACTGCGTTAGATAGATTTAAGAATTTTGGCATTAATATTGCTTGTTTAAATAGGTTCAAAACACTAAAACAACAAAAGCAAATTATAGAAGATATTAAGAGTGGAAAAGTTGATTTCGTTATAGGCACTCATAGGCTTTTAAGTAAGGATATTGAGTTTAAAGATTTAGGTATTTTAGTGCTTGATGAAGAGCAAAGGTTTGGGGTAGAACATAAAGAAAAAATTAAACTTCTTAAAACCGAAGTTGATACTTTAACTTTAACTGCAACACCTATTCCAAGAACTTTGCACATGTCCTTATCGGGCATAAGGGAAATAAGCACCATTAACACCCCACCAAAAAAGCGTTTGCCAGTTCAAACTTACGTGACTGAAGAAACGGATATGCTTATTAAAGACGCTATTACTAAAGAAGTAAACCGTGGTGGGCAAGCCTTTATTCTATACAATAGGGTTGAAAGTATTTTAACTTTTGCCGATAGAATACAAAAACTAATGCCAACCTTAAAAATCACAGTCGTTCACGGGCAAATGGAAGAGAGAGAAATGGAAAGAAACATTTTAAAATTCTACCGTGGGGAAAGTGACCTTTTAATTTCAACCACTATTATTGAAAACGGCATAGATTTACCTAAAGCAAACACCCTTATAGTTATTGATGCTGATAGGCTTGGGCTTTCAACGCTTTATCAGTTAAAAGGTAGGGTTGGAAGAAGTGATAGATTAGCATACGCATACTTTACCTTTAAGCCTGAAAAAATATTGTCAACCACAGCCTTTGAAAGGTTAAATGCAATTATAGAATTTACTGAAATGGGCAGTGGAATTAAGATTGCAATGCGTGACTTAGAGATAAGGGGCGCAGGCAATATTTTAGGCGCTGAACAACACGGCCACATGGAAAAAATAGGGTATGAACTTTATTCTAAACTACTTAAAGAAGAAATTTCAGGGGTGGAAGAAATTGTGCCTGATTTGGATATTAGGGTTAACGCATTTATACCTGATAATTACATTTTAAGTAATATTGCTAGAATGGACGCTTATAAAGAAATTGCTGAAATTGATTCTTTGGAAAGTGAAAAGCAGTTTAGGGAAACTTTAGAAGATATTTACGGAAAAATCCCTACAGAAGTTAATAACCTTATAAACATTGCCGTTGTAAAAATGCTTGCAACCAAGTTAAAGGTTAAAGAAGTTAACGTTAGAAAATCTAGCGTAAGCCTAGTGTTTAGTGATTTTAAGGTGTTCGGGGAAGAAAAATTTAACAATGCAATGGCTGAATTTGAAGGAAACGTTAATATCTCAATGGCAGTTATGCCTACCCTAGAATTTAATAGAGAAGAACTTTTGAATTCAGATATGCTTGAAAAAATTAGACGATTTTTGTTGTTAGCCGTTTAATTTTATATTATTTTTTATTATATAAATAAAAATAGTGAAAAAAAAGAAAAAATAATTGCAATTTTTCTATATTTAGTATATACTTAATGGGTATATCAAAAATAATATTTTTAGGAGAACTTTTTTATTTATGAAAAAGAAACTAGTTGCATTGATATCATCAATTATAGCACTTTTAATGAGTATATCATTTTTAGGTGGTTGTAATCTTGTTACCGTTGATGAAGAAAGGGATTTAAATCAGATTGTAGCAACTATTCAAATTAGTGATGATGCAAAGGTGGATAAGATTTTTAAGAAGGACTTAGTTATGTCTTATCTTAACTACGGCTATTCTTACGAATCACTTTACGGCTATACCCGTGAACAAGTTATGAACTTAATTGTTAACCAAACAATTACCACAAGGGTTTATATTCAAAACGCAGTTATTCAAATTAATGATGAAGACGGCATTTATCATTCTATTTATGAAGACGTTATTGCTAGAATTAATGCTGACGTAAATTTAAGTGACGTTGAAAAGGCAGAAAAGGTTAATGAATACAATGCAAAAGATACTTGGGATTTATCTAAATACTTAAATCTTGATGAAGAAATTGACGTTGTATATTCAGCAAAAAAGCAAATCAATTCTTTAATTGATAACTACGTTGAAAAAGATGAATTAGTTGGCGACACTTTGACTGAAGAACTTAGAATAGTTCCTTCAAACGCTGCTAATAAAGAAAAAGAATTAACCCCTAATGAAAAGAAGAATTATAGTATTGATACAAATTCTACTACAGACCGTCAAAAAGCATTTAACAGCGTTATTGAACTTTTAGAGGCAAACGAATTATTAGGCGATAATTTTAACGGCGATATTTTAACTGCAAGTTATTACGTTGATAGTTTAGATAGTATCCGTGAAAACAAGATTATTGAAAAGTTTGAAAAAGTTGTTACCGATACTGCTAGAAGTGAAATTGATTTTAGTGATTTGGAAGAAGTTTATGCTTATAACTATTCTTCACAAACCGATTTAACTGATGCTGAATTTAGTGAAAAACTTTCAAGCGCAACAATTGAAAGCCCTGTTTTAATCGGTAAAGGTGGCAGTTACGGTTACGTTTATAACTTACTTTTAGGTGCAAGCGAAACTCAAACTAACGCAATTAGCAAAATTAAAACAACTGATATTAGTGCTAGGGCGCAAGAAAGAAGAACTATTTTAGCAGATACTATCGTTAAAGATTTGCGTTCAACTTGGCTTTTCTCTGGTTATGATTTTGATATTAATACTAATAAATTCACAGGCGATTACGCTTTCTTAGATGATAGTTTCTCTTTCAAAGGCGTTGTTAAAGAATTAGATGGTTCTAATGAAGATAAAAAACAATATATGGTTGAAAGTTTAACTGAATATTCTCTTGATAGTTTTATTGCTATGATGGAAGAATATATTTATGGCAATGATAGTGACAACACGGTTGTTGCAGATGCAAACCCATCAGTTTATAAAAAGGTTAACGCAACGATAGCAAAACCAAATTATGATGAAAGAATTAACGAATTGTTATTTGCTTTCTCAACCGATAGCGGTTCACTTAACACTTATAAGGGCTATGCAATTGAACCTACCCCAGAAGACGGCAAAGAAAAGTATATGCAAGAATTTGCTACTGCTGGTAGGGAATTAATCAATATGGGTGGCAAGAGTTATGTTATAGTTGCAACCGATTATGGTTATCACGTAATGTTCTATTCACAAACCTTTGATAATGCTGGTTATGAAACACTTGTTTCTTACCTTAATTTCGTTAGTGGTAAGAACTTAGATGCAACTGCTTGGGCACAAGAATTAGAAAACTTAGTTGCTGAGTGGGATGACCAAGAAGATAATAAAACTTTCCTTTATGCTTTCTTCAATAGCATTTCTACTAATAGAATAGACCAAGCATTAACAAAAATTCAAAACAAACTTCTTAACGACCATGTTTATAATGAAAACGGTGGTGTTGTTAGATACCCTGAACGCTATAAAGATTTAATGGAAGTATAAAAATAAAGGTTAAGGGCAAAGCCACTAGGTTTTGCCCTTTTAGTTTATAAATTATGATTATTTGTTTTGATACGGAAACAACTTCATTACGCCCTGGTCAAATTTGCCAACTTTCATACACTATGCAAAGTGGCAATGATATTCGTGCTAGGAACTTATTTTTTTCAGTGGATAGTATGGACTATTCTGCCTTTATGGTGCATGGCTTTTCTATGGAAAAGTTAAAAAGGCTTTCTAACGGCAAAAAATTTAAAGATTACATAGATATAATTGAAAGTGATTTTAATAGTGCTAGCCTAATCGTTTCACATAACACTTCTTTTGATTTTATGTTTATGCGCTCTGAATTTGAACGCTTAGGGCGAACCTTTTATACTAATAAAGAGTTTTGCACTATGAAAAATTTTACCCCTATTTGCAAACTCCCTAAAAAAAGTGGTGATGGGTTTAAATATCCAAAGTTAAGCGAACTTTGTGCTTTTTTAAATATTAGTGATGCACAAATTAAAACAAGTTCTAACAAGGTTTTCGGTGCGACTGCTGATTATCACGACGCCCGCTTTGATACCACAGCCGTTTTGTTAGCATTGAATTTAGCAATGAATAAATTTGAAGAATTCAAATACTTAAAGGACTTTTTATGATTAAACTTGAAACACATTGTCACGTTATAGGTGGTAGTTGGTGCGCTGTTGCTGATGAAAAAACTACTATTGATAGGTATATTGAACACGGCTATAAGGGTATTGTTGTGACAACGCACTTTGCACCAAAATATTATGCGTGGTACCCTTCAGATAACCACAAAGGCAAAATTGACCACTTTTTCAATATTTACGATAACTTTTCTGCTTTAGCAAAAGAAAAAGGGGTTAAAACCTTTTATGCAACTGAAGTTTTAGTTAAAGATATATATAGTGAATACGTTTTAGTGGGG
>JAZRDW010000182.1:0-1290 GCA_045660505.1 Christensenellaceae bacterium
TAAAAAATAATAAATTTATTATGATTGACATTTTTATTTGTGGGCTGTATAATAAAAACATAAGGAGATATTAATATGTATCAACAACCTATTTTTACTATTTTTGGGCAAGGTGTTAACTTATACGGCATTTCTTTGGCAGTTGGGCTATTGTGCTGTATAATTATGTTTTTTGTTTTAACAACTAAAATGAAAACCCCTGAAAAAGTGCAAGACTTTATGTTTTACGTCTCTATCGGTGCAATAGCACTTGGCTTTTTAGCGGCTAAATTCTATCAAGCAGTTTATGACTGGATTGAAACGGGTGTGTTTGACTTCTACGGCGCTGGCATGACCGTTATGGGTGGTTTAATCGGTGGGGTTGTTGCTTTCTTAGCGCTTTATTTTGGCGTTGGTCACTTTATATTCAAAGATAAAGACAAGGGCTTACACATTAAACATTTTAAGGACGTGTTTAACGTTGCGCCTGCTTGCATTACCATTGCGCACGCATTTGGCAGAATAGGTTGCTTATTTGCAGGTTGTTGCCATGGTGAATATTTAGGGCAAAATTACGTGTTTGGTGGAATTTATATGGTTACCCCTGATGATGGGGCAGGCTATTTTGTTCCAACCCAACTTTACGAAGCATTATTCTTGTTTGCATTAACTATTGTGTTAGTAATTTTATGTGTAAAGCGTTATCAAATAACAATGCACATATATTTAATCGCATACGGAATTTGGCGTATATTTATAGAATTTTTCCGTGCAGATGAAAGGGGTGCTTTCGTGCTTGGTTTAGCGCCATCACAATGGCAATCAATACTCTTTATTGTAGCAGGGGTAATACTATTTATTTTCTATATACACAAAAAATGGAAGTTTGTTGCACCAGAAGAAAATGATGAATTGCAACAAGCCAAAAACCAAAATTAGAAGATAATAATTGATGTTTTAAAAGATAAGTTCGCTTTATTTTAAGCGAACTTTTTTAATGGAAAATAATTATAAGAAATTTATTTAAAACACTATAATTTAGTAATTAAAAAATTGACTTTGATTTTTTTAGAGAGTATAATCTTTTATATAAATATAAAATGATTATAAATAGGTGCTAACAATGGCTAAAAAATTTGAAATGGATATGACAAGTGGTCCATTACTAAAAAAACTTATACTTTACGCACTACCTATAGTTGGGGTAAATATTATCCAACTTCTTTTCAATGCGGCAGACGTTGCCGTTTTGGGAATATTCGCTAGTGATGATGCCGTTGCCGCCGTTGGTGCGAACACCGCATTGATAAA
>JAZRDW010000183.1:0-9869 GCA_045660505.1 Christensenellaceae bacterium
ATTGAACATATTCCAAATATAACAGTTGCTAGGAAAATTGCGTCAGCATATGTTGCGGATTATAGGAGACTTGATTTCGAAGAATTAAAAGAATTTTTATTAAAAACTGAAAAGCAATATGTTTCCTATGATAATATTGCAAGCCGTTTAGAAGAATTAAAACTTGATAGTAATAGGTCTATTAGGATAATTGCTCCTATTTTATTAAGGGATTATTTAATAGATATGGATGATTTTATATCTCCTTGTAAAGAAACAGATACAGCCATTTTAAACTATGAAAAGAATATAGTTGATGAAGCAAATGATTTTGATGTAGCAAAAATATCAAAAGACTTGCTTTTGTTTAAGCACATGTTAGATACTGCTTGGGAGAGAGGTGGGGATATATCTATTGATGAAAAAAACTTGCTGGAAGCGTTGCGGAAATATTTGTCAATTTCAATCAAAGAACAACAAATTTTAGATGCAAAATCGGGAAGATTTCCAAACCTTAAAAACACGCTACATACTTTTGAAGAAATTGAAGAAACAAAGAGATGTTTGCAATCAAAAGGGTTGCTTATGTGTATTAAGAATGCAGAAGGTATTATGTGTGATTTAATACCAAGTGATATTGCTGTTTGCATTCGTAAATATTACAACATAGAGATTCGGTCATATGGGTATGAAAAACTAATTGATTATGTTGCAAAGAAAACTAATAAACAATATTTATTTGACATTGTTAAAAAGGCAAGCACTTATTATGGAAAAGCAAATATAGAATTAAATAGCAGTTTAACTGTGCAAGATTTAAAAAGTATTATACAAAAAAATATTACTCCGTCAAATTTGATTGGTGGATTTTCTCCAAGGGACGGCTTATCGCCATCAATGCTTTCTGCTTGGTGTGGTGATTTAGGATTAGCAATTTCTGGCGCAAAAAACAATCTTATTGCTAGAATTTTAGAGCACTATGATTCCATGAGAAAAATAGAGTTAAAAACACAAGATGATAGAGAAAAATTGATTTCTGTTTATGAAGAGTTGGCAAGTCGTAACTTGAAATATTTAAGAACAAACAATATAATTAATAAAGATTTGCAATGTGAACATTTATTTGAAAACGCAACCAATTATATCTTTGAAAAAATGTTGTTAAATAAGCCATTAACACTAACAGGTTCAGAACATCCTGATGGGAAATTGTCCTTTAAGGATAAGTATATAATGTGGGATAATAAATCAAAAGAAACGCCAGTAAATCTCAAAGACCATATTAATCAATTTGATAGATATATTAAATCTTCTGACAAGGAAGTTGTAGTTTTTATGGTAATTGCCCCAGAATTTACTGCTCAAAGCGTACAAGTATGTGTTGATTACTCATTAAATAATGATACTCAAATTTTATTGATAACAGCAGAAGAATTAAAAACTTTGGCACAAAACTGGGTAAAAAAACATAATAAGGAAATTTTCAATTTAGGTTATTTTAAACAAAATGGTAGATTTGATATTTCCTTGTTAAACATATAAAACCTATATATTGTATGCGAAAAAAAAGTGGCAACTAGATTGCCACTTTTTTGTTTATTTTTTAGTAATTTTCTTTAAAAAACCACATAAAATCGTTTGCAAATAGTTTAGTTTTGTGGTAGAATATACAAGCAAAAATTCGCACTTAAGCGTCTTTAAGATTTTCGTGTTCCCAAAAAAAATATGCGTGGGGATGTAATCTTAAAATAAAAGGGGCGTTTAAGGAGGCAGAACGGAGGTAAAAAATTATGGCAGTTATCACAATGAAACAACTCCTTGAAACAGGGGTGCACTTTGGCCATCAAACAAGAAGATGGAATCCAAAAATGAAGAAGTACATTTATGGCGAAAGAAACGGTATTCATATTATCAACCTTGAACAAACGGTTGAACTTATTGAAAAAGACGTTTATCCTTTCGTTGTAGAAACAGTTAAGCAAGGCAAGAGCGTGCTTTTCGTTGGTACTAAAAAGCAAGCGCAAGACGCTATTAAAGAAGAAGCAGAAAGATGCGGTCAATACTATATCAATTCAAGATGGTTAGGTGGCACATTAACAAACTTCAAAACAATCAGGTCAAGAATTGACAGACTTAACAAACTTGACAATATGGAAAAAATGGGTGAATTTGACCTATTACCAAAGAAAGAAGTTAGCGAATTAAAGGCTGAAAGAGATAAACTTCAAACAAACCTTGGTGGTATCAGGGAAATGAGAACTCTTCCTGGCATTATGTTTATCGTTGACCCAGAACAAGAAGACATTGCTGTTTTAGAAGCAAGAAAACTTAATATTCCTATCGTTGCAATTACTGATAGTAACTGCGACCCAGACGTTATTGACCACGTAATTCCTGGTAATGACGATGCTATCAGGGCTGTTAAACTTATCGCATCAGTTATTGCTGACGCTGTTATTGAAGCAAACCAAGGCGAACAATTTGAAGCAAAGGCTGAAGAAGTTAGCGAAGAAGTTGTTTCTATGGCTGATGCTGATGCTACTGTTGAAAAGGCAGAATAATTTAATTAAGGGAGAAATTAAATATGTTTACAAGTAAAGACGTAATGGAACTTCGTAAGAAGACAGGTGCCGGTGTTGCTGACTGCCAAAAGGCTTTGAAAGAAACTGACGGCAATATGGACAAGGCTGTTGACTTTTTAAGAGAAAAAGGTATTGCAACTGCTGCTAAGAAAGCATCAAGAATTGCTGCTGAAGGTATCGTTGCTGCATTGATTAAAGATAAAACTGGTGTTTTAGTTGAAGTTAACTGTGAAACAGACTTCGTTGCTAAGGGTGACCAATATAAAGAATTCGTTTCAGGCGTTGCTGAATACGTTTGCGATAACGACGTTAAGGATATTGATGCGCTAATCGCTGAAAAGAATGACGAAACCGTTGCTGCAACAGCAAAAATCGGTGAAAAAATCGCTATCCGTCGTTTTGCTAAATACACTGCTGATAACGGCATTGTTGAAGCATATATCCACATGGGTGGTAAGGTTGGCGTTTTAGTTGAAGTTGAAGGTTGCACTTGTGATATGGCTAAAGAATTAGCACACGACGTTGCACTTCAAATTGCTGCTGCTAAACCTTTATACTTAACTGCTGCTGACGTTCCTAGCGACGTTTTAGAACACGAAAAAGAAGTTCTTAAAGCACAAGCACTCAACGAAGGCAAGCCAGCAAATATCGTTGATAGAATGGTTGAAGGTAGAGTTAAAAAGTATTATGAAGAATTCTGCTTGGTTAACCAAGTATTCGTTAAAGACCCTTCAATGACTATTGAAAAACTTGTTAAGGCTTGTGGCGATAAGATGGGTAGACCAGTTTCTATCAAACGCTTTACTCGTTTTGAAATGGGCGAAGGTTTAGAAAAGAGAAATGATGACTTTGCTGCTGAAGTTGAAGCGCAAATGAAAAAATAATTTTTTAAGAGCATATAAAAAGCGAACGGAGTTTTCCGTTCGCTTTTTTTAGTCTTTATTATTTGAAATCAAAATTTAATTCTTCACTATTAAACATAGGGTCACTAAAAAAATCACAAGGTGAAACATCTAACGCCCTAAGTAAAATAAAGATAGTTCGCAAATAAATATCTTTATTTTTATTTTTTCTTATGCTACGATATGTTTCATATGAGATGGCGGCTTTATTACAAAGCGTATATACACCCATTTTTTTATCTTTTCTTAAATTTTCAAGTTTGTTTGAAATATAATCATTTAATAACATAAGTTAATTATATTAAAAATCACCACTATTATATCTGTGCTATAGTAGTGATTTTGTTGACTTTTACACTTTTTTGTTGTAAAATGAAGACATTAATATTTTTTGGGAGGGTTTAATGAGTTATTTTAAAAAAATAATTTCATTTATTTTAGTAGTATTCCTTATCTTTGTACCTTTTTTTTCTGCGTGTTCTAGTAATTATTGGAAACTTGTGACTAAAATAACTATCACTACTTCGGGTGTTGAAAAGGTGTTTACAAGTAGTATTACAAATCACTTTGGTTCGCCTACTCAAGTGGCAGTGGAAGAATTTTCAAAATATAATAGCACAAGAAACTTACAAAATAATGATGACAAAAAAGTTGAAGTTTTATCACGAGAAGAAGTAAGCAAGAAGACAAATGGTGCAACTTCATATTCATATAGTGAACCTTTGCTAAAGGGGTATTGGTATTACATAGCATATGCTAGTTTGAGTTCAAATATATTTTACATGAAAAAACCATATAGTAGGACAAGTTACAGCCTTGTTTATGTAAAAGTTATAAATGACACAACTATTAAAATTAAAACTAGTAAAGGGGAGACAACATATAAAGTAACAAGTTATTCAATAAGATAATTAATGTTTTGATGAAAAAAAGTGTTGGAATGAACAACACTTTTCTTTTTTATCTACTTTTTTAACTTTTAGTTAAAATATGGCAATTTAATTTATTTTTTGTTCCTTAAGGTATGGACAAATTTTGTAAAAAGGTATATAATGTATAAGATAAAATGCATTTAGGAGATTTTTATGCAAAAGTCTATTTACAAAAGAGTTATTATTAAACTTTCTGGCGAAGCGCTAGCAGGCGCTAACGGAAACGGCATTGATGAAAAGGTTTTAAGCGATATTACCGACCAAATTAAAGCCGTTAAAGATTTAGGCGTTCAAATAGGTATAGTTGTTGGTGGTGGCAACTTCTGGCGTGGCAGACAAGGTAAAGAAATGGATAGTTCTACTGCAGACCATATGGGTATGCTTGCAACCGTTATCAACGCTTTAGCAATTCAAGACGCTTTGGAAAGAAAGGGTGTTCAAACTAGGGTTCAAACTGCTATTGACATTATTAAAGTTGCAGAACCATATATTTTAAGAAAGGCTATGTCACACTTAAATAAAGGTAGGGTTGTTATTTTCGCTTGTGGAACGGGCAACCCACACTTCACAACCGATACTGCTGCTGCACTTAGGGCTGCCGATATTAATGCTGAAATTTTACTTCTTGCTAAGAACGTTGACGGCATTTACGATAGCGACCCTAAGACTAATAAGGATGCTAAGAAGTTAGACTTTGTTTCATATAAAGATTATATTGCTAAGGGCTTAAAGGCTATGGATACAACTGCAATAACACTTTGTATGGAAAACGATATTAAAGTTTTATCTTTTGGGCTTTTTGATGATAACGCACTTCTTCGTGCTGTTTCAGGCGAAAAAATAGGCACGCTTATTCAATAGGTTTTATAGATACCTATTATAAAAATACACAAACTGAAAATTAAAGGAGATTTACTTATGGCTATTGAAAATGAAAAATTTGAAGAATTAATGATGGAAACAATGGAAAGAACGGATAAAACCGTTTCAGTTCTTAACGGTGAATATATTACTATTCGTGCAGGTAGGGCAAACCCACACATTTTAGATAAGGTTTTAGTTGATTACTATGGCACACCAACCCCTATCAACCAAGTTGGTAACCTTTCAGTTTCAGAGGGTAGATGCCTTATCATTGCCCCTTGGGATGCTAGTATGCTTAAGGTTATTGAAAAACAACTTTTAGCAGAAAACTTAGGTATTACCCCTGTTAACGATGGTAAGATTATTAGATTAACTTTCCCTGCGTTAACTGAAGAAAGAAGAAAAGAATTGGTTAAACAAATCAAAAAAATGGCCGAAGATAGCAAGGTTGCTATTAGAAATATTCGCCGTGATGGTATGGATGCGTTAAAGAAAATGAAAAACAACAAAGAACTTTCTGAAGACGAACACGCTACTTGCGAAAAGGAAGTTGATAAAGTTATTTCAGACGCAATTACTAAAATTGATAAACTTTGTGCAGATAAAGAAAAGGACGTTCTTTCAGTATAATGGAACAAAATAAACTACCACGCCACGTGGGGATAATAATGGATGGAAACGGCCGTTGGGCTGAAGCGCGCGGTAAAGAGCGTTCTTACGGGCATAAACACGGCTCCGCTAATGTAGATAGAATAGTTGAATACGCATTTCTTAAAAAGGGTGTTTTTGCCTTAACTTTGTATGCTTTTTCAGCAGAGAACTGGGCGCGCCCTAAAAAAGAAGTTGATGAACTTATGCGTCTGCTTAAAGACTATCTTAAGAAGTTCGCCAAAAAACTTGTTGCAAGTGATGCAAGGCTTATAGTATGTGGTAGCCGTGATGGTTTATCAAAAGAATTAGTTGAAGAAATTAATAGCGTTGAAGAAAAAACCAAGCACCACACCAAGCATATTTTAAATATTGCATTAAATTATGGTGGTAGGCAAGAGATTATTAACGCAGTTAATACTTTAATTAAAGATAATAAAGAAGTCACTATTGACGGCGTTTTAGATAATCTTTACACAAAGGAATCAGGCGAACCCGATTTAATTATTAGAACGGGTGGGGAAAAAAGAATTTCCAACTTCCTATTATTCCAGTCTGCTTATAGCGAACTTTATTTTTCAGACCTTTTGTGGCCGGATTTTGATGAAGTTGCTTTTGATTTGGCGATGGAAGATTTTTCTCAAAGAAAACGCCGTTTTGGTAAGATTTAGTTTTAGATTAAGTTGATTTTAGGTAAAAGTAAAAATGTTAAAAAGAATTATTACGGGCTTATGCTATGCGCTTTTAATATGTGGATTTTTTCTATTAAGGCAATTTGTTGACTATAGGTTAATGCATATCTTAATTTTTGCATTTTCATTTATAGGCACTTTTGAACTTGCGCGCGCCCTTAAAAAATGGCTTGTTAAAGGCAATTATATTTTAACAATTATTTATGGTGGGCTAATCGTTCCTATTTATTGCGTTTTAGAATATCTTTTAGATGGCTACGGGCTTTTAGTTTTAGTCTTACCTTTTATTTTATCTTTAGTAATGGCTTTAATTTGCTACGCAAAACAAAAAAACTTAAAAGAAATAGGCGCAAATGTTTTAGGGTATTTATACCCGGCAATATTCATTATGGCTATGCTTTTTGCTAACGAACTTGGCAAAAATATCGGGTTTATTGTATTGCTTTTGCCTTTTGTTGTTTCTGCTTTATCAGATACCTTTGCTTTCTTTATAGGCAGTTTAATAGGTGGCAAAAAATTATGCCCAACCTTAAGCCCTAAAAAAACTTGGTCTGGTGCGATAGGTGGAACTATCGGTGGTATTCTTGGCGCGCTTTTAGTTTACTTTATATTTAAGTCAAAAATAGGTTATACTTCTATTGAACCGATAATAGCATTTATTATTATAGGTGTTTTAGGAAGCGTTTTAACCATTGTTGGTGATTTGTTTGAAAGTTTTATCAAGCGTAAGGCTGGTATTAAAGATATGGGCAATATCTTGCCTGGTCACGGTGGGGTTTTGGATAGAATTGACGGAACTTCTTTCGTGGTATTATTAGTTTATATTGTATTTTTAATTATTAGGTGAAAATATGAAAAAAATTGCTTTAATAGGTAGCACGGGTTCAATAGGTAAACAAACTTTATCCGTTGTTAGAAGGCACCCTGATAAATTTGAAATTGTATCAATCGCCGCTGGAACTAAAGACGGCGATTTTTTATCACAAGTCAAAGAGTTTAACCCTAAGGTTGCAACCCTTTCTTTTGAACCTGAAAATATTAAACAAAACATTCCTAAGGGTGTGGAATTTTATTCTGGCGAAGATGCCTTCATTAATGCTATCATCCCTGAAGCCGATATAGTGTTGGTTGCATTAGTTGGGTTTAAGGGTATTCTTGCCGTATTAAAGGCAATAGAATTAGGCAAGGATATTGCACTTGCTAATAAAGAAAGTTTGGTTGTCGGTGGCGAACTCGTTATGCAAAAAGCCAAAGAAAAGGGCGTTAAGATTATGCCCGTTGATAGCGAACATTCTGCTATTTGGCAAGCACTTGGCTTTGATACTGAAAAAGAATTTAAGAAAATAATTTTAACTTGTTCTGGTGGTGCTTTTAGGGACTTAACTAAAGAACAATTACAAAAGGTAACCGTTAAGCAAGCACTTTTACACCCTAACTGGAAGATGGGTGCAAAAATTACCGTTGATTGCGCAACCTTAGTTAATAAGGCTTTTGAAGTTATTGAAGCAAAATGGCTTTATAATACTTCATTTGACAAAATAAGCGTAATAATTCATAGGGAAAGTATCATACACTCTATGGTAGAGTTTAAAGATAATTCGGTTATGGCGCAGTTAAGTTATCCATCAATGGAACTGCCTATAACTTTAGCCTTAACTAAAGGCGAAAGGATAGACGCAGGGATAAATAGTTTGGATTTTAAAGCACTTTCAAAATTATCTTTTGAAGAAATTGATAACGATAGGTTCCCTTGTTTTGATTTGGTGTGTCAATGCGCTAAAGTTGGTGGAACAATTCCGGCAGTAATAAACGGGGCTAACGAACAAGCGGTAAATATGTTTTTATCTAACAAAATTACTTATACTGATATATATAAGGGAATTTACGGGGCAGTTCAATCTTATTTTGGCTCTCATCACGTAGAAATTAACCACTTGATTGAAGCCGATACTTTTGGGCGTGTTTACGTAAAAGAGTTGTTTGGAGAATAATGGTAAATTTATTATTAAGTTCGTTTAGTGAAATTTTAAGTGGCGTAGGTTACGTGTTGCTAGCAATTTTAATATTGCTTATAATGATAACCGTGCACGAATTTGGGCATTATATAGCAGGTAAAATTTTTGGGTTTGGCATTGATGAATTTGCAATCGGCTTTGGCCCAAAAATTTTTTCAAAGACCAAAAAGAATAATGAAGTTTTTTCTATTAGGCTTTTACCCATAGGTGGTTTTTGCGCTTTCCGTGGTGAAGATGAAGAAAGTTCAGACCCAACTGCTTTTAACAATAAACCTTGGTGGCAAAGAATAATAGTTTTAATTTCAGGGGCGCTTATGAACTATTTGCTTGCCCTTTTAATTATTATATTAATGTTTTCTATATATGGCACAACTGCGCTAGTTGCATATAAAACAACCCCTACTACCGACAGTATTTATACTATTGAAAATAGTTTTGTTGATAGGGATATTTTAATTAGGGCTAACGGCAAAAACATATATTTAACTACCGACCTTATGGATGCTATTGAAAATAAAAAGGCAGGGGATATAGTTGAATTTCTTATCATTAGAGATGGGCAAGAAAAAACCTTAAATTTAATGCTTAGGGAAGATACTTCTTTTGCTAACGTGGAAGATAACGTTACCTTGTTTAATGCGCTTGGCATTTATTATGAAAATGATTTAGGAACTAACGAGATTAAAGATAGTGGCTTATACTTAACGGGCATACGGCTTGGCGTATTTCAAACGCTAGGGCGAAGTTTTGAATATTCATTTAAACTTGCAGGTTCAATATTTACCATTTTAGGTCAGTTATTAACGGGTGTGTTGGGCATCAAATCTTTAGGTGGAACGGTCACCACCATTTCAGTAACGGCAACTGCAATTCAAGTTGGTGGGTTTAGAAACTTCCTTAACATTGCATCTTTCATAGGCGTAAACCTTGCCGTGTTTAACTTACTGCCTATACCTGCTCTTGATGGTTGTAGGGTAATATTTACCCTTATTGAAGGCATAACTAAAAAACCTGTAAACAGAAAAGTTGAAGGAATTATCCATATGGTTGGCTTAGTTGCCTTATTACTTTTTGCAGTATTTGTTGACTTGCAACAATGTTTTTGATTTAACAAAAGATAAAATAAAGAATATATAAGATATAATTATGCAATTATAATAAAATGTTATGAAAACTGCGTTGACTTTTTGCTATCAAATGATATATAATGCGTAAGAATTATATATTTTTTATGTGGAGGATATAAAAAATGGCT
>JAZRDW010000184.1:0-5575 GCA_045660505.1 Christensenellaceae bacterium
ACTTAATTTTTAATGCAGTATCAAAATCTTTATGCATACTAACTTTAACGCCTTCAAAATCTACTTTGATAATATCATCTAAAATATTACTTGGGTAAACGAAATTTAAATCGTTAGGGCAAGCAAGGCAAATTAAATCATAGTCGCTTTCCATTGATTGATATGATAAAATTCTTTGTTCAAGTTTATTGCGAATTTCAATTTGCTTTTTTCTTGATTTTAATAATAATAGTCTAGAAACTATTTCTAAAAACTTACTGCCTTTAGTGTATGGGTATCCCCTTGTATAAAGCATCCATAATTTAACGTTAAACAAAAACTTCTTGCGCAATTTTTTATCTTTTGGAATTTTATCAAAAGGAAAAATATCTAAAAATATGCCGATATGGTCATACATTTTAATATCCATTTCCGTGCCGAATTTTGTGCCGTTTTTACGGATTTTTGAAAAACTTATTCCATAATAATTAGGGTTATCCGTTCCTTGCAAATAATAACCATCAATATTTTCTTCACGCCATAATCTTAAAAAACGCTCGTATTCTGGTCTTTCCATACATACGTCAATATCGTCATCCCAAGGTATAAATCCACCGTGGCGAACAGCACCTAGCGCAGTCCCAGCATATAGAGAATATTTTATATCGTGTTTTTTGCAAAACTCATCAAAAACTTTCAATAATTCAAGTTCGGTTAATTGCAATTTTCTTAAAGTTTCATTATCCATTATCTTCACCATCATTTTTATTTTTTAACGCGCCGAACACGCCTTTTAAGTTTTTAGGGTTCAATCCGTTAAGAAGCAAAGTATTATTTCGCCAAAGTGGTTTTATTATTAAGCCTGTCACGATATGGTTTACAAAGTGAGTAATAAGTGTTGCAATCGCTGCGCCCATTGCGCCTAACAAAGGAATAAGAACAAGGTTTAATATAACGTTTGCCAGCGCCCCGCCCAAATTGATTATCCAAATATATTTTTGTTTTCCTTCTGCCAAAATCCAAATATTTCTAACAGAGCCTATGTAGACGAAAACGGTGTGCCAAGTTAAAAGTCTTAAAACCGAAACGGAATTAAGGTATTGTTCGCCATACATAACTTTTATAATTAGTGGTGCTAAAGCGGTAATAACAATACAAACTATCAATGAAAAATATATCATAACGCTATATAATTCGGTCACGCTCTTTTCATATTTTTCATTATTTTCTTTCTTATTCCTAAAAATTTCTGGGCGCATAGAATCAAGCACGGCAGCAAAAATAAAACTTAACATTTCAGCGCAAGTTGCCGCTGCTGAATATATCCCCGTTTCGCCGTTCCCAATCATAAGTTTAAGCATAATTCTATCCGTTTGATGGAAAACTGCGTTTAGTAAACTTGCTATTATGTAATACTTGCTAACTGAAAATAATTCTTTTGCAAGCGAAAAAGAAAAACTTAACTTTTGGTCGCTTTTCTTATTATAAATTATAATTAAAATTATATCAATAATCAAAAAGTCAAGCGAATATGAAATTGCAAAAAAGTAAACGCTAACGCCACAAACAACTAAAACTATTTGGAAAATTGATACGGCTATGTATGCAACAAGCATTGCTATTGCAGTAAACTTAGACAATAGTTTTGATTGAAACCAATATTGTATAAATTCAATCGCTTGAAAGACTAATAAAATGCTATAAATTGCGCTAACTATTATTGTATCCGTTTCGCCTTTATTTGCAATTAAGGTAAAAGAAACAACCCCTATTATACATAAAAAAGCAGATGCCACGCTCATTAGGATAGAAGTGCCAACAACCTTGCCTTCTTGTTCTGGGCGCTCAACAATTTCGTGCACCATAGTATTGTTTAACCCTAATTGCATAATAGGTAAAACAAAGGCAACAAGCCCTGCGGCATAACTAATAAGCCCATATTTACTTGGGCCTAAATATCTAGCAGTTATAGCAGTAACTATAAGCATAAGCACGGCCTTAACAGCCTTGCATACGATTATCCAACCTGCGTTTTTAAGCACTTTTTTTTGCATAATAATCTTTTTTTGTTTAATTAATTATTCGTTAATTAATTGTATAATTTTTTGATTTATTTTTTCTTGGTCAAAATTATTCAAAGCAAATTGCCTAGCATTTTGCCCCATTTCAATAATCTTTTTAGGGTTTTCAATAAAATAAATGCACTTTTCTTTTAATGCGTTCACGTCTTGAACAGGAACTTTAAATCCGTTAAAACCATCTTCAACCGTATCTTTACACCCTATCGTATCGGAAACGATTACTGCACGCCCAACGCTTTGTGCTTCCATAACGGATACGGGGAAACCTTCCCTATAAGTAGGTAAAACGAAAACCGAACAGCCTTTTAGATAAGGGTAAACGGAATTTGTTTCACCATAATAATTAATACTGCCTTCGTTAATATATTCAATAATATCTTGCTTTGTAATAGTTCCTTCGCCACCAAGCAAGCAAAAATTTGCATTAGGGTAAACTTTTTTAACTTCTCTTGCAAGGTTGCAATATTCAAAAACGCCTTTTGCTTGATTTAACCTTGCAACCATTAAAAAGTTATTTTCATTTTCAATAGGATTAAAAGCATATTTTTCTAAGTTAACGCCTATACCACCTATTTTAACTGCCTTTTCTTCTTTAACAAGTTTTCTTTTGATAAATTCACATTTATCGTCATCATTTAGAAAAACCACTTTATTAGACTTTTTGAAAGCGCTTTTATACATTGTGCAAACGAAAGTTCTAATAATAAACCATTTTAACCCTTTATTAACAAAAGTATCGCCAGCGCCTTCAACCATAGAATAAATTTTACTTACCTTGCAAGATTTAGCAGCAAGTGTGCCGAAGATGTTTGGCTTAAGCATAAAGGTAAACACAATGCTTGGGTTAAAATCTTTAATAATCTTAATATATTTACCCTTTAATGATAAAATTTTTAGTGGGTTAATACTTCTATTATTATCTTCAGTTGAATAGAACTTAACGCCTAAACTTTCAATTTCCTTTTTATAAAGTTCATCAAAAGCGCAAACGCCAACTTCATACCCTTCGCTAATGAATTTTTTAATTAAATCGGTACGGAAAGAAAGCACCATTTTAGAAGTTGCGCAAAGCAATAAAACCCTTTTGTTTGTTTCCTGCATTTTATTTAGCCCCGTCGTGACTGAAAACTACGCCAACAGTCTTAAATAAAATTTTTATATCAAGCCATAATGAACGCTTTTTTATATATTCAACGTCAAAAACAACCTTTTCTTGTGGCATTAAATCATAGCCACCGTTAACTTGCGCTAACCCTGTAATTCCAGGCTTAACTTTCAATCGTTCACTAAAGCCGTGAATATATTTTTCAAACTCGTTATAATAACACTCCCTTTCTGGGCGTGGACCTATAAAACTCATAGAACCAAGAAAACAACAATAAATTTGTGGCAATTCATCTAAGCGTGATTTTCTTAAAAAACGCCCGAACTTATAAATTCTATCGTCATCATCACCTTTAGACCATTGTGCGCCGTTCTTTTCAGCATCAACAACCATAGTTCTAAACTTAATAAGGTTAAACTTTTTACCATTTAAGCCAAGCCTTTCTTGTTTATAAAAAACAGGGCCTTTTGATGAAAGTTTAATTATTATAGCGATAATTAAGAATATAGGTGATAGTAAAATAATTAGAATAAAAGATAAAATTAAATCAAACACCCTTTTGAAAAAATCATAAAAAGGTTTTTTCTTAATGTCACCTAAATCTTCAACAAAATATTCTTCGCCCTCTTTAACTTCAAAAGGCAAATTAACTTTTGTGCTATTATCTTCCACTTTAGGTTGTGTTTCTAGGGTTAAAGTTTCTTCATTTAATTGTTCGGTTGCTAAATCCATAAATAATCCTAAACGTTTTCTTTTATATTTTCATACCAAATTATTATACTATATAAACCATTTCTTGTCAATAAGTAATTGCTTTTTTAGATATTAACAAACAAATAAAAAAAGCAACGTATTTTTGCTAAATAGTTGCTTTTTTAATTATTTATAATTAAACACCCTTTTTGCGACCAAGATAAATGTTATCCACACTTCTATCACGCAAGGTTTTTTCAATATTTGGTTTTTCTTCAAATCTATAATCTTCGCCATATCTTTTAATATGCTTATCAATAACTAGGTGTGATGCCACTTGTTTTTCACTAGAATTAACTTGATTTTGGTATTTGAAAAACAAGGCGTTATCTTTTAGGTCGTCAACCTTAATAGTGGTTTCATTTAAGGCAGTATTTCTAACGGTATTGTTAATAACTTCCCTTAAATACCCTATATTTGATTTTAACTTTAATAATGATGGAAAATCACTTCCAGAAACGAATAATTGCTCCCACTCCCTACCTTCGTATTTATAAAGCATATCGCTTGCAATTTTTAAGTGGGTTAACTCTTGTTCAAAGTGGTTTAGCCATATCTTTTTAATAAGTGGGTGGCTTTCATCTTGATAGCAAGAATAGTATAAATAGCACTCTGTAAATTCGTGCATAACCCAACTTTCAAACCAGGTTGACGATGGGTCCATTAGTGCCCCGTAACCCGTCACGTGTTGTTCTTCAATCATAGCAATTTCCGTATAGAGTTTTCTACCCAAATCGTTATGATAAAAACCCCCAACGTTCATATAATAGTTCATAGTTTGTTGTTCGGCGGCAGTAATAATGCCCGTGTGAAGCCTTGTTATTAAACTATCTTGCCAGCAATTAATATATCTTCTAACGTCGTCGTTAGGGTGGCGGTGTTCACTTATCGTTGGGCGTGCTGGGGTAATTTCTGTATACTTACCAACTAACCTTTCAGCATGAACGCCTTCATCCATATCAATTAAGTTTGCATAGCGATAAAGGTGGTCAAAGTCTTCTAAAAGTGCAAAGTCTAACTGTTCTTTAACGATAGGGTTAGGTTCTTTTTGCGCCATTTCGGCAGTTAAATCAACGGCAAGTTGTTCGTAAGCAATGGTAGTTTCTAAAATACTTTCATCAATAGGTTTTAGTGAAGAAATTATTTTTTGTTGTTGCTGTTCTTGCCTACGAACAGATGCTAAAACACGCCTTACTTCATTATTTAAGCAATGGCGATTAAAGTTATGCAAAAACCAGTTTGATTCAAATTCCGTTCCGTTCATTAAAATAACACGGGTCTTTGTGTAAGGGCTAACCGTATTTTTATCGTAAGGGGTTGGGCTTAAAGTTTTCCAGTTTGCGTAAACTATTTTGTCGTTTTTTGGTAATTCTTTAAATGGGTTCATAAATAAATTCTCCTTTAATTTTTATATCTTTATTATCACCCATCTAAAAATAAATATACCACCCTAAAAAGAGTGGTATTAAAAGAAAATTTATTTAAGTTTTAATTTTATAATTCTCTATGTTCTAAAAATTTGCGTTGTTGCTTAATTGACCAAATTGCCATAACAACAAAGAAGGATATTTTTGAACCCTTTGTTGGTAATTGCATAAAAGGTTTTTCATTAGTATGTGAAATAATTTTGCCACCTTCTTCTCTGATAATAGGTGGA
>JAZRDW010000185.1:0-9572 GCA_045660505.1 Christensenellaceae bacterium
AACAAAAACAAAAATTTTTCAGTACCGTCAACAGACTTTAACGCCTTAATCATCTTAACTGGTTGAGCAATAAAGTTGTTCTCTAAATCTTGTCTTAAAGGTTTAGAAATATCCGTCATCTCTGAAAATTCCTTCCCCAAATGAAGCCATTTAAAGATTTGCCCTGCACGAAATTTCTTCTCACCACGCTCTACTATTAAGTTTAAAATTTCTTCATAAGTGAAGTCTAAAAGTATACTTTTTTCGCTCATTTTATTCTCTTTAACTTGACAACGTAAAAGCCTAAACCACATGAAATATCTGGCAAAAACAAATTTGTTCCATCAATCGTTTCGTGCTGTAATTTACTATTGATTTCGCATATTTCAAAGTCTGGTATGTCAGACATAAACTGCCTAATAATCTCTATATTTTCCTTATCTAAAATCGAACAAGTAGAATAATATAAATATTTGCCTATTTTTACATATCTACTTGCATTTTTAAGTATTGCTAATTGCTCTTTATTCAACTCTAATACGTTAGAAATATCTTTATTCAATTTTATATCCGGATTATCGTTTATAACCCCTAACCCGCTACAAGGCACGTCGCACAAAACTGCGTCGAACTTTCCTTCTAAAGTAGCGTTAAAAACTTTGGAATCGCCAACCATTGCACTAACGTTAGTCCTACCCATTCTAGTGGCGTACTCATTAATTAATTCAACCCTATGTTCGTGAATATCAAAAGAAGTAACGTTGTCGCATTTATATGATAGTCTAACGCTTTTGCCACCTGGTGCAGCACAGCAATCAAGCAAATTTTCACATGGCTCTACAACGTCGCAAATTGCGACCGAGCCTATTGCTTGATAGGTATACATACCCTTATCGTAGTCGCTATTTCTTATAAAATTCTTAGCAAAGAAAACGTTATCAAACGGCGTATTAGAATATTCCACGCCTATATTTTTTAGATATTCTTCCCCATCTACGTTATAAAAGCAAAGACAAGTGTTCTTATTTTCTGCACTAATTATCTTTTCAATTCTATCATAATCATAACGCTTTAACAGTTCTTTTATTGCAAATTCTGGGTACGAATATTTAATTGATAAGTTTTGCACTTTATCGGTTGGTAGTGAAATTTTCGTATTTACAAACTTTCTTAAAAAAGCGTTTACAAATCCACTAGCACCACCCTTACCTAATTTTTTAACTAATTCTACGGCATTTTTCGTAACGGCATACTCTTTCTTTTCTAAGTACTTTATTGCATACATAGAAATTTTAAGAATAGTCCTAATCGCAAGTTTTGGCGTCTTATCACAAAGAGTAGATAAATAATACGAAAGTTCAATATCCTTATCCAAAACGCCGTAGCAAGTTTTGGTCGTCAAAGCACGGTTCTTTTCTTCAATAAAAGTACCGTTTATCGCTTGTTTTATAAAGGTTTTTTCACTATAAACCTTGTTTAGAATTTGGTAGCAATCGTAAAAATAATTTATCATTACTTAAAAAACCCACCCACGGTAAATTTATTGCCACGCAAAAAATCACTAATATTCATAGGTTTTCCACCTGCTTTTTGAACTTTTAATAGTGAAATTGCATTTTTGCCACAGCCTATTATCAATTCATTATCAGCCCTTAAAATTTCACCAACTTGCCCAGCCATTTCTGCTACGCTAGCAGAATAAATCTTAAACGGCAAGTTATCTAAATAACAAAAAGCAACAGGTGCAGGGTTAAATGCACGAATTTTATTAACTATATCGGTTGCACTAGCACTAAAATCTATTAAAGCATCTTCTTTTTTAATTATTTTAGTAATGGTTGCATCTAAATCATTTTGTTTAATAAATTTTGCATTGCCATTTTCAATAAGGTCTAAAGCATCAATAATTAAATTAGAGCCTAAAACTGACAATCTATCAAACAATTCCCCACAAGTTTCATTATCTAAAATATCAATTTCACTTTGCAAAATAATATCCCCAGTATCAATGCCTATATCAGTTTTCATTATAGTTATACCGGTGGTTTTTTCGCCATTTAATATTACATAATGTATAGGTGATGCACCCCTATATTTAGGCAAAATTGATGCGTGAATATTTATTACGCCTTTAGGTGGAATATCTAAAATTTCTTGTGATAGAATTTGCCCAAAGGCACAAGTAACCATAATATCAGGGTTAAGGCTTTTTAAGTCTTTAACACCTTCTTTACTAATTCTATCATACTGAAAAACTGGTATATTGTTTTCTAATGCAAGTTGCTTAACTGGTGGTGGGGTTAAAATTTGCTTTCTACCAACAGGCTTATCCTTATTAGTTATAACGCCAACAACCTTGTGATTATTACTTTCTAAAATCTTTTTTAATGGTAAAACGGCAAAGTCAGGCGTTCCTAAATAAACTATTCTCAAGAGTTTTCCTCCTCAACATAGTCTGCTTTGTCAATATATAAAACGCCGTCCAAATGGTCGTTTTCATGGCAAAAAGCACGCGCTAAAAAACCTTCTGCATTAACGGTGAATTCTTTGCCGTTTCTATCAAAAGCCTTAACGGTAACAAAGTTAGGGCGTGTCACCCTGCCATACTTACCCTTAACAGATAAACAGCCTTCTTCCCCCGTTTGCTTACCCTTTTGGCTAATAATTTTAGGGTTAATACATTCAAAATATAAATCATCAACCTTAACCACAAAAATACGGCGCAATACACCAACTTGTGGGGCTGCAAGCCCTGCACCGTCAGCCTTAATTAAAGTATCACGCATATCGTCAAGAAGTTGGTGGGTCTTTTCGCCAAAATCCGTAACTTCAAAACTCTTTTTTCTTAAAGTAGGGTCTCCTACTTGAATAATATTTCTAATTGCCATTTTTTACCTTCTTAAATTTTTAAGTTAAATTATTTGAATTTACTTCCATATATACTGAAATCAACCTTGTTTTGTGTTTATTAGATAGTTCAAAAATTTTATCTAACAACTCACTCTTATTTGCAGTTATACGCATTAAAACTTGAAATCTATATTTATTTTGTAAACGATTTAACGGTGCTTTCATACACCCAAAAAATCTAAAATCATCTTTATTTTGGTTATATAAAACTTTTAAGTCTTCGTAAACAAATTTAGTTGTTTCTAAGGTTTTTTCTTGGTCTTCCCCACTAATTAGAACCCTAACAACGTCGGTATAAGGTGGGAAAGCCGTGGCTTTCCTAACCGAATTTTCTTGCTTAAAGAAACTTTTGTAATCATAGTTTATCGCATATCTTAATATTGCGTTATCAGGTGAATAAGTTTGCAAAACAACCTTGCCATTTTCTTCAGCCCTACCACTACGCCCAGCAACTTGGGTTAATAGTTGAAAAGTTCTTTCCCCACTGCGATAGTCTGAAAAATGCAAACTCATATCAGCATCTAAAATACCAACTAATGTTACAAAAGGAAAATCGTGCCCTTTAGCAATCATTTGCGTTCCAACTAAAATGTCTGCTTTTCTTTGTGAAAATTCAGTTAAAATCTTAAAATGCCCTTCTTTATTTTGTGTGGTATCCCTATGCATTCTTAAAATCTTAGCATTTGGGTAAAGGGCTTTAAGTTCACTAACAACTCTCTCCGTTCCCGTTCCCCCGTATTTTAAGAAAGAACTGCCACATTTTGTACAAGCCTTAATCATTTTGTATTTTGCGCCACAATAATGGCATAGAAGCGCATTGTCTTCTTTATGATACGTAAGCGAAACATCACAAGCATCACACTTTTGAACGTGCCCACATTCAGTACAAACAACTGTTTTTGAATACCCACGTTGATTTAAGAATATTATTGCTTGATTGCCGTTAGATAAACACTCGTTTAGTTCTTCTTTTAGTATAGAAGAAAATGGGGTGTTATTCCCACGGCGAACTTCTTTACGCATATCGGCAATTTCTACTTTTGGAAGTGGCCTTTTGTTTATCCTTTCGGGTAATTCAATAAGATTATAAATATTTTCAGTAGCATTTAAATAACTTTCAACTGATGGCGTTGCGCTACCTAAAACAAGTTTTGCCCCCGTGTTTTGCGCCCTAAATTTTGCTACGCTAATGGTTGAATATCTAGGTGAAGATTCGCTTATATAACTTCCATCATGCTCTTCATCAATGATAATTAACCCTAAATTTTCAACAGGTGCAAAAATAGCACTTCTAGCACCTATAGCAATTCTTGCTTCGCCGTTTCTTAATCGCCACCACTCATCAAACCTTTCGCCAGCAGATAAACCACTATGTAAAATTGCAGCGTTATCGCCAAACCTTGCCCTTAGTTGCTTTAACATTTGTGGGGTTAAGGCAATTTCAGGAACTAACATTATTGCAGTTTTACCTTGCAAAATTGTTTTATTTATTAAATTTAAGTAAATTTCAGTTTTGCCACTACCCGTAACGCCAAATAATAAACTAACCATTTTATCTGTATTTTCCACACTAGAAATGGCTTCAATTTGTTTTTGGGTTAACTGAATATCCCTTTTATCGGCAACGATATCTTTATAAGGCGAACGGAAAAATTTTTCTAATTGAATTTGGGCAAACCCTTTTTTTATAACTGCGTTTACAGCAGAATTACCAAAATTTTCGTTTAAAAAAGTAAACTTCGTTTTGCCGTTTTTAGATAAATATTCTACAACTTCTTTTTGCTTAACCGCACTTTTACGGAAAGAAGAAATTGCACTTTCTAAATCTAAATCATCAACTAAACTAACAAGTTTAGTAAACTGGTCCTTAACCTTACCCTTACGCATTTCTGATGGTAAAAATAGCCTTAACGCACCAGCCCTTGTCACGTAACAAGTTTTACAAACGAAGTTCATTAAATCAAGCGTTTCTTTAGTGAGTGCAGGCGTTTGTTCTAAAACACGAAGTATAGGTTTAATCTTTTCAGATGGATAGACGCTATTTTCTTTTAAGCCGATAACAATACCTTCAATAACCTTGTTGCCGAAAGGCACAACAACACGACTGCCAATATCAATATTGCAGTTTGTAGCGCGGTATTCAAATATTTTATCAACTTCAACGTTGTTAATGTCAACGATAACGTCAGCAAACATATTATCTATCCATAAATAAATATGTCCACCAAAATGATGGACACTTTATATTTTTATCCTTAGTCTGAAGTAGCAACTAATTTGCCATCATAAATTTCTTGAGCAGCAACAGATAATGGTTTTTCTTTGCTAGGTAATTCGTTATAACCTTGGTTTTGTGCTTGTTCCATTAATTGCCTTGCCCTTTTGCTAGTAACAATACAAAGTTCATATTTAGAACCTATCTTTTGTGCTAATTCGTCAATCGGTGGTTTATGTATCATAATCAATCTCCTTTAGAATTTATATCAAATTTAATTATTTTTTTCTTTTTCAATTATTTTTTCAATTTCGCTTAAAGCGACGGTTAAATCGTCATTAACAACTGTATAATCATACAAAGATTGCTTGCTTAACTCATAATCAATGCGTTCCATACGCAAGTTAATCTTTTCAATTGATTCGGTGCTACGCTTTTTTAAGCGATTAAAAATTTCTTCTTTTGACGGTGGTAAAAGCATAATCAAAACTGCATCTTTGTAGTTCTTTTTAACTTCTAATCCGCCGTTAACGTCAATCTCAAGAAGAACGTCTTTTCCCTTTAAGGTATTCACAACAAAGTCTTTTGGTGTGCCGTAAAAATTTTCAAAGTGGTTAGAGTATTCCAAAAATCCATCGTTAGAAATTTTATCCTTAAACTCATCTTTAGTTATAAAAAAATATTCCCTACCGTTTTCTTCGCCTTGGCGTGGTGCACGGGTTGTGCAAGAAATGGAAAGTTTAATATTTTTATCTTTTTCAACAAGCATTTTTGCTAGGGTGCCTTTCCCTACCCCTGACGGGCCTGAAAGCACAATTAATATATTACGCATACTATTCTAAATTTTGAACTTGCTCCCTAACTTTTTCAATTTCGTTCTTTAGTTCTAAGGCAAGTTTAGTAACTTCTATATCGTTTGACTTAGAACAAATGGTGTTTGTTTCTCTATTAAATTCTTGCATAAGAAAATCTAACTTCTTGCCTGAATCTTGGTTTTTGATAATATCCTTAAACTGAACGATATGCGAATTTAACCTAGTTAATTCTTCATCAATATTAACCCTATCGGTATAAAAAGCAACTTCGCTAAGTAGCCTTGCTTCATCATACTTAACGTCCTTTAAGAACTCTTCAATTCTATTTTGAAGTTTTGTTTTATATTCGCTTGCAACAAGTGGTGCACGCAAACTAATTTTATCAGCCTTGTCCTTAATAGTATCCATACGGCTTAACATATCTACAACAAGTTTTTCCCCTTCCACTTTACGCATAGCGTTAAGTTTTTCACATGCTAAAGAAACGGTATCATTAACGATTTCACTAAATTCAGTTGCATCAACAAAAGAACTATCAACCAACACGTCAGGCGATTTCATTAAAGATGTAATTGTAAAATCGTTTGGCAAATTAAACTTTTCACTTAAAACTTTGCTTGCATTATAAAAACTTTGCGCCTTGTCTAAATTGATTTGAATATTAGAAATGTTTTCACGCATATCAGAAAAGGTAACGAACAAATCAACACGGCCACGCTTAATATATCCTTGCACGGTTTTTCTAATCATATCTTCCAAAGCAATAAATGCCCTAGGTGTTTTGCAATTAAAATCAAAATTGCGGTTATTAACCGTTTTTAATTCCACCACCAAATTTATGCCGTTATCTGAATATTCTGCTCTGCCATAGCCTGTCATGCTTAACATAAAAAATTGTCTCCAAAAATATTAGTAATAATATTTTAACACATAATTAGTTATTTATCAAGTTTTTATAAGTGATTTAAACATTTCTTCATCTATAATTTTTATATTTAAGGCTTTTGCCTTATCTAATTTACTGCCTGCGTTTTCCCCAGCCAAAACAAGCGTGGTTTTTTTAGAAACGCTTGAAAGGATTTCGCCACCTAAGTCTTCTATTTTTTTTGATGCTTCATCACGCTTAAACTCAAGTAACGTTCCCGTTAAAACAACCCTTTCGCCACTAAAAACGCCACCTACTACTTTAGCAGATTCTTCTTTTATTTTAACGCCTAAACTTATTAACTTTTCAATTTCTAAAAGATTTTCTTGGTTTGTAAAATAATTATAAATACTATCGGCAACGATATCACCAACGTCTGGTATTTCAACTAAGTCTTCCCTTTTAGCACTAATCAAATTATCTAGTGTAGAAAAGGTGCTTGCTAAATCTTTTGCCATCTTTTTACCAACGTTTTCAATACCTAATGAATAAATAAAACTTGCTAACGAAATGTTTTTACTATTTTCAATAGCATTTAAAAGGTTATCCGTTTTAGCATCTTTATAACCATCTAGGGTGCGAACTTTCTCTCTTTCTAAAGTAAATAAATCGCTAAACTTTTCAATGCCGAATTCATCATAAAGTAGCCCTGCAGTCTTTTCACTAAACCCTTCAATATCAAAGCCGTTTTTACATGCAAAGTTTGTTAATTTTGCTATTATCCTTGGTCTACAATGAATATTTGGACAGAATAAATTAGCACCAACTTCATTTAATAAACTTCCACAATAAGGGCAAATTGTTGGTTTTTCAATAGAGGTGCAATGCGAATAAACTTCAGTAGTTCCTAAAATTTCAGGTATTACTTCATTACTTCTTCTAATTAATACTCTTGCCCCTTTTAAAACGCCCTTTCGTTGCAAATCACCATAGTTGTTTAAGGTGGCTTTCCTAATAGTTGCACCTGCTAATTCAGTTGGTTCTAAAATACCAAGTGGGGTAATTTTACCCGTTCTGCCAACCTGCCAAATAACGTCTTCTAAAATGGTTGTAACTTCTTCGGCTTCAAACTTAAAAGCAATAGCCCAACGTGGGAATTTATCCGTTGCACCTAAAGAATTTCTTAAACTAAAATCATTGATTTTAACAACGGCTCCATCAGTTAAAATATCTAGTGTTTGCCTACTGTTTTCAATTTCTTTTATCGCAGACATAATGCCATCTGCGCCCTTAACTACACTTAAAAATGGATGCACCTTAAAGCCGTTTTTTCTTAAAAATTCAACACACTCAGTTTGGGTATTAAATAGGTTATTGTCAGTATAATTTACGTTATAAAACATTATTTCAACATGGCGTTTTTCAGTCACTTTTGGGTCTAAATTTCTTATAGCGCCAGCAACGGCATTTCTTGCGTTTTTAAGTGGTTCTGTTGCCGTTTTATTATATTCTTCTAAAACGGATAAACGCATTATCGCTTCGCCTTGAACTTCAATTTTGCCTTTGTAATCTATTGCTAAAGGAAAACTTTTTATAGTTAAAACTTGTGCAGTAACGTCTTCCCCTTCTACACCGTTCCCCCTTGTTGATGCACACAAAAACTTGCCATCATCATAGGTTAAACAAATTGTTAATCCGTCAAATTTATATTCTACGGTATATTCAATATCAAAGTTATCTTTATTAACTCTTTTTTCAAAAGCAACAATTTCATCAAAAGTGGTTGCTTTGTCAAGGCTATACAATCTTTCAATATGCTTATGCTTTTTAAAAGCAGAAATAGGTTCGCCACCCACCCTTTTTGATGGCGAATCAAAATAAACTTCCCCAGAAGATTTTTCTAGTGCAATAAGTTCATCATAAAGCCTATCGTACTCCTTGTCGGAAACGGTTGGATTATCAAGCACGTAATACTCGTGCGCATATTTATTTAATAGGTCAACTAATTGCCTTTTACGGTCTATCATAAAACCTCCAACGGCGCGTATTTTGCCGATAATTGCTTAATGCCTACGTTTTCAAAAGCCACGTCAATAATCATAGTCTCCCCCGTGCCTTTAACCTTTATAATCATACCCACACCAAACTTTCCGTGGCGAACTTTTGTGCCTATTTTATACTTGTCAAATTGTGAACCGATAACGGCAGTTGGTTTATTTTTTTGTAAAAACGTTTTAGCATAGCCAGATGAATACCCACTACTTGACTTATAATCATCTTCATCATTAAACAAACTAAAATTATTATAATTGTTTTGGTATTTTGGCTTTTCTTCTTGTTTTTTAGGTTCTAACACAGATTTTCCTTCTTCTAAGAACCTTGATGGTATCATTTGTTCACGCTTACCATACAAATATCTACTATGCGCTCTAGTTAAATACAAGCGTTCCTTTGCACGGGTAACTGCAACGTACATAAGCCTACGCTCTTCTTCTAATTCACTTTCATCTTGCCCACTTCTAGCAATAGGCAATATTTTTTCATCAAGCCCAGCAACAAAAACGCATTTGTATTCTAGCCCCTTAACTGCGTGAATTGTTGCAATAGTAACGGCTTCACCATCATTAATTTCATCAGTATCAGAAGATAGCGTGACTGAGTTTAAGTAATCTGAAAGAGTAGAGTTAGGGTTGTTCTTTTCAAACTGCTCTACCGAGTTCTTTAATTCGTTAATATTATATAACTTTGAAGTATTTTCTTCACTTTCATCAGCAAATTGTTCTTCAAA
>JAZRDW010000186.1:0-2583 GCA_045660505.1 Christensenellaceae bacterium
TCAGATATAGTTGATGAACTTAAACCTAAATATGATTACAAAGCCTTTTCAATAAACCATGATAGGGAAGTTTTGTATGATAGAATAAATCGCCGTGTTGATTTAATGATTGATAACGGTTTACTTGATGAAGTTAAAAAGGTTTTTGATAAAGGTATAAATAGTTCTCATCAAAGTATGCAAGCGATAGGCTATAAAGAATTTTTTGAGTATTTTAATGGCGAAAGTTCTTTAGAAGAAGTTAAAGAAAAAATCAAACTTTCTTCACGCCATTATGCAAAACGCCAAATTACCTTTTTCAAAAGGCTAGAAAATTTAATATTATTACAACCTAGTTCTGCAAAAGAATTAGCGCAAAAAATTGTAAAGGATTACTATAATGATTGACATTAAACTGATTGAACAATGCGAATTAGAATTGCAAGAAAATTTTAAGTATTTTGAAGAAGTTGCGCTTTTTAACCAAGAAAAAGTGTTAAATGCCTTTCAAAATAATAAATTATCACCACGCCATTTTATATCTTCAAACGGCTATGGCTATGGTGACGAAGGTAGGGAAACGTTAAACAAAGTTGTTGCAGATATTTTTAAGGCAGAACAAGGCATTTGTTCGCCTATGATTACTTCTGGAACACACGCTCTTTCTTTGTGTTTGTTTGGTGTTTTAATGCCTAATGATAGGGCCCTTTGCATTTCAGGAAAGCCTTATGATACTTTGCACGATATTATTTATGGCAAAAACATAGGTTCACTTGCCGACTATAATGTTAAATTTGATTGTATTTCACTAGTTAATGGCGAGTTTGATAAAAATGCAATTAAAGAATATTTTGATACTTATGGCGCACCTAAAATGGTTTATCTTCAAAGGTCTAGGGGGTATGAATGGCGCAATGCACTATCAATTGAACAAATTGAAGATATTGTTAACTTTGTAAAAAGCCTTGGTCATACAGAGTGTATTATGCTTGATAACTGTTACGGCGAGTTTATTGATAAACGCGAAGCAACTGAAGTTGGCGTTAATTTGCTAGCAGGTTCAATGATTAAGAATTTAGGTGGTGGAATTGCCCCTACCGGTGGATATATCGTAGGGGATAGTCGCTACGTTAATCTTGTTCAAAATAAATTAACTGCTCCGTCAGTTGGTGGGGAAATAGGTTCTTACGCATACGGATACCACTATTTTTTTGAAGGATTATTTGTTGCGCCACATACTGTATTGCAGGCTGTTAAAGGTTCTATGCTTTTTGGCAAGGTTTTAACAAAATTAGGCTATGAAACTTCACCAAACCATTGTGATAAACCCCTTGATATAATTAGGGCAATTAAATTTGGAAATAAAGAAGATTTGATTAAATTTATACAAAATATTCAAAAAAATTCACCTGTTGATAGCCACGTGGACGCAATGCCTTGGGCAATGCCTGGCTATGAAGATGAAGTTATTATGGCAGCAGGTTGCTTTGTTCAAGGCTCATCTATTGAACTTTCTGCAGATGCACCTATAAAACCACCTTTTATTGCTTATTTGCAAGGTGGCTTAACTTACGAACATTGCAAAATCGTATTAGTGAACTTAAAATTTAAATAAAAAAAACGGTCTAAAAATAGACCGTTAAATAAAAAACGATAGTTAAACACTAGAATTTACGCAATAAACCTTTAACAACGCCAAGAATAATAACGTTATCAAATTCCATATCCTTCATACGGTCGTTTTCAGGGCGAAGAATAATTTTGTTTTTGCGTTTATAAAATCTTTTAACCGTTGCGCTATCATCAACAAGGGCAACTACGATATCAGCATTATTAGCAGTATCTTGTTTACTAACGATAATTATATCTTTTTCGTAAATACCTGCATTAATCATGCTATCGCCCTTAACTTTTAGAGCAAATTCTTCACCACCAGTATCAAGTTCTTGTGGAAGTGGGTAATAGCCTTCTAAATTTTCAACGGCGTATATAGGTTCGCCTGCACGGATAGTCCCAAGTAATGGAACTGAACGGAAATGCGTTGGCTTATTTGAAAGTGATATGGCACGCTTTTTTTGTGCCGGTTTAACTAATAAACCTTTTGCCTTTAATTTTTCTAAATAAGAATAGGCAGTTGCAGTTGACTTTATGTTTAATTTTGCGCAAATTTCACGCACAGATGGCGGGAAACCATATTCGCGCAAATAGTCAACGGTAAAGTTATAAACTTCTAAAATTTTATCATCAATAGTTTTCATGTTTTTGATTTTAACATAAATAATTAATAAAGTCAAACAAATGTTCGTATTTTGTATTAAGGAGTATTATGGATATTAAACAATGTGAACTTTACGATAGGGAATGCATTAATTGTGGCGAGTGTGATAAGTGTGATTTAGACCCTAATAAAGTTTGTGATAGTTGTGGTAAATGCTTAGAAGAAAACAAAAACTATAAAATTATAAAAATAACTAAAATTATTTCTGATTAGCATTTTTTATTCTTTTAGTATTAAAAATATAGTGTTAACTACAAAATGTCAAAAAATGTGTAGAAATATTAATTTTGTATATAGAAGTATTTGATATTTTTATGATATAATAA
>JAZRDW010000187.1:0-1655 GCA_045660505.1 Christensenellaceae bacterium
GAGATACTGCCCCAAACAAGAAACGCCTTTGTTGCCATAGAAGACAAGCGTTTTTACGAACACAATGGTATTGATTATCACGGACTACTAAGAGCAACATTAAACAATATAAAAAGTTTTTCATTAAAAGAAGGTGGTTCAACAATTAGCCAACAACTAATAAAAAACACCCACCTAACAAGTGAAAAAACCTTAAAAAGAAAACTTATTGAATTAAAATTAACAAGTCAACTTGAAAGAAATTATTCTAAAGAAGAAATTTTAGAAAAATACTTAAACACTATTTATTTTGGCAATAATTGTTATGGAATAACAAGCGCATCTAAACTTTATTTTAATAAAACGCCAAGTCAGTTATCCTTAAATGAAAGTGCAATTTTAGCATCTATTGTAAAAGCACCGGCGTATTATTCCCCCTTAAATGACATAGAAAGGTGTTTAGCAAGAAAAAATGTTGTTTTAAAACAAATGCTAGAGCAAGGCTTTATTAATTTAGATGATTTTAATAATGCCATAAACGACCCTATATTAACTACTGAAAACAATATTAACACTAAATTTGACTATATATATCTGGCTAAAAAAGAACTTAATGATTTAATAATAAGTTCACCTTATAAAAGTGAAAATATTAAGGTTAAAACTACTTTTAATAAAGAATATCAACAAATTTTAGAAAATGTGGCTAAAGAGTATTTTGATAACTCTTTTGATATTTCTTTAGTTTTAATGGACAAATCTTCAAATATAAACGCATATTATTCAACTTGTGGTGAATTAAAAAGGCAAGTAGGTTCAATAATAAAACCCCTTGCTGTTTACGCACCTGCAATTGAAAAAAATATTGTTTCATCATATACTATTTTAAATGATGAAAAAACAGATTTTAATGGTTATTCCCCATCAAATTTTAATGATATTTACCGTGGTAAAATTATGGTTAAAGATGCTTTAGCCGTTAGTTCAAACGTTTGCGCAGTTAAACTATTAAACTACGTTGGACTAGAAAATTCTAAAGCATTATTAGAAAAAGTAAACTTAAAAATTAATGATGATGACTTAAATTTAACTTTAGCATTAGGTTCATTAAGTAATGGCGAAAGTTTAACTAAGATAACGTCAACTTACAATATATTTTCTAACAAGGGTTATTTTGAGAAACCAACTTGTATTAATCAATTAGAAAAAAATAACAAAAAAATTATTAGAAATATGTTTTCATCAAATAAAGTTATCGGTGAAGATACTGCCTTTTTAATGAGCGATATGTTAAAAAATACTATTGAAAACGGAACGGCAAAAAAACTTAAATATCTTAAAGGAAATTACTATGCTAAAACCGGTACTGTTGGAAACAAAAACGGAAATTCAGATGCATATATAATATCATTTACAAATGATTTAACTTTAGGCGTTTGGTGTGGAGAAAACCATAACAAATTACTTGACAACTCATTTACAGGTGGAAATATACCAACGGCTATTGCGGGTAAAATTTGGGAAAAAATATATAAAAACACCCCACCTAAAGAAATTGAAATGCCTAATTCTATTATTAAAACTTTCATTGATAAATAGTGTTTAATAAAGAATAATGAAGTTGTTTTATCAAGTGAATTGACCAAAAAAAATGATAAAATGATGGCTTATTTTAA
>JAZRDW010000188.1:0-2116 GCA_045660505.1 Christensenellaceae bacterium
CTTCATAGTAACAGCAAAAAGGTTAAAAGTTCCACCATAGATTGCTGAACTTGAAATAACGTGGTCACCACAATTAGCAATATTAAAGATTGCATAGAAGTTTGCTGCTTGACCAGAAGAAGTAAGCATACCTGCTGCGCCACCTTCAAGTTGGCACAATTTATTAGCAACTAAATCGTTAGTTGGGTTTTGAAGTCTTGTATAAAAATACCCACTTGCTTCAAGGTCAAAAAGTTTACCCATATCTTCGCTAGTATCATACTTAAAGGTTGTGCTTTGATAAATAGGTATTTGCCTTGGTTCACCATTTTTAGGTGTATAACCACCTTGAACACAAACTGTTTCAATTCTCTTTTTGTCTGCCATAATTTTCTCCTTTAACTACTTGTAATTTTTAATTTGGCGTTCTTTTTCTCTATTTAAATCCTTTTCCATTATAGAACGCTTTTTATCGTAAGTATGTTTACCTTGACATAAGCCTAGTTCCATTTTAAGAAGTGCATCCTTAAAATAAATTTTTAATGGAACTAGCGTTAAGCCTTTTTGATTAACCTTATCACTTAGTTTAATTATTTCTGCTTTATGTAGCAATAACTTTCTATCCCTACGGGAATTTTTGGTGTTAAACGCACCAGACTTATCGTAAACGGCTATATGCATATTCTTAATAATAACTTCGCCATTATGAACAATGCAAAAACTATCCTTTAAGTTGACTTGTCCGTTTCTTATAGACTTGACTTCGCCACCTTCAAGAACCATACCTGCTTCTATTCTATCAAGAATAAAATATTCGTGATTTGCAGTTCTATTTAAGCATACAGTTTTTTCCATAACCATTTTAACCTATTTTATATTTTACTACTTTTTTTTAATTTTAGCAACAATAAAAAAACATTTTATATACTAAGCATTTGAAATTCAGCCTTTCGTTCGCCAAAATTTACGCCTATAACCTTGATTTTAACAACTTGACCTAATTTATAAGTGTTTATTCCATTTGAAAGGGTGTAATTTTTTTCATCAAGCATATACTTTTTACCCTCTAAGGTTTCAATTTTAACAAGCCCTTCAACGCCACAATCTAACTCAACGAAAACGCCAAACTTAGTAACGCCACTAACGACCCCACTAAATTCATAGCCCACAAAATTACTAATGTATAAAATTTTATAGTAATCATCAACAGCCCTTTCGGCTTCGTTAGCAATCTTTTCTTTTTCAGAAGATTGCTTTGATGCCGAATAAACAAATTCGCCGTATTTTTCTTCTAAATTTTCTTTGTTAGATAAAAATTCTTTAATTATTCTGTGAACAACTAAATCTGGGTATCTTCTTATAGGTGAAGTAAAGTGGCAATAATGTTCTAAAGATAACCCAAAATGCCCTATGTTTTCAGGAGAATATTTTGCCTTTTGCATTGAACGGAGCATTACCCTATTTATTAATGTATAATAAGGTGTGTTTTCTGCATTTTTAAGTATAGTTTGAAAATCTTTAGAAAAAACTTCACTCTTTTTGCGTTTATATTTTATGCCTAAGCCGTTTAAGAATATATAAAAATTTTCTAGTTTTTCTTCAGTTGGGCTTTGGTGAACACGGTAAATAAAAGGCTTTTCTAAATAAAACATATACTCTGCAACGGTAATGTTTGCCAAAATCATAAATTCTTCAATTAGCCTATGTGCTTTATCCCTTTTTGCAGGGGAAACAACAATTTCGCCCTTTTTATCAACTAAAATAACGCTCTCTTTAACGTCTAAATCAATACTGCCGTCTTCATCACGCTTATTTATTAAAATATCGGCTAATTCGTTCATTAAATAAATAGACGGAATAAGTTTTTTATATTCCTTAATTAACTTTTTATCACCATCTAAAATGCTTTGAACTTTATTATAAGTTAGCCTTGCTTTTGATTTTATAAAGGACGGGGTAATTTCACTATTAACAACTTCACCTTTTTTATTTACTTCCATAACGCACGATAAGGTTAACCTATTAACACCTTCTTTAAGTGAACAAATATCATTACATAATTTTTCTGGTAGCATAGGTATAACTTTTTCAGGAAAATATACGCTTGTTGACCTTAAAAAGGCTTCACTATCAATAA
>JAZRDW010000189.1:0-6499 GCA_045660505.1 Christensenellaceae bacterium
CTATTGAATATAAAGACGGCGATGGAAATATCAAAACACACGAATTACCTGCTGTTTTCGTAGCGATAGGTCAAGTTCCTGACAACAAAGCGTTTGAAAATTTGGTTGATATTGATAACTTAGGCTATATTATTTCTGATGAAAATTGTAAAACTAAAACTGAAGGGCTTTTCGTTGCAGGGGACTGCAGAACAAAGGCCGTTCGCCAAGTAGCAACTGCAATAGCAGACGGGGCTGTGGCTGGTACAAATGCAACTTTGTATATTGAAAGTTTAGATTAATAGTTTAAAAGGGATTTGTTAATAAACAAGTCCTTTTTTTATGTGAAAAAGTAGTTAAAAAATCAAATAAATCATTGACAATAATTTTTAATAGTGTTATACTTTTAATGATTTAATTTATTTATAATTTTTTTTGGCGGTAGTTATGCAAAAAGATACATTACAAGCAGTAAAAGATGCGTATAAAATTGAAGCAGAGTGTATTAGCACTATGCTTGATTATTTTGATGAAAGTGAATTTTCTAAGGCTGTTGACCTATTAAAAAACGCGCCTAGAATAGGCACTTGTGGTTGTGGTCACTCAGGCATAATTTGCCAACACTTAGCACACTTACTTTGTTGTATAGAACAACCTGCAAGGTTTATTTCCCCAGCAGAAGCCGTACATGGCGCAACGGGTTTTTTACAAGAAGGTGACTGCATGGTTTTTGCATCTAGGGGTGGCAAAACTAAAGAACTTTTACCTATAATTGATATTTGCAAGGCAAAGGGTGTTAAAATCATTTCTATTACTGAAAATATGGAATCACCTTTAGCACTTAGCGCAGATGCAGTATTAAAGCAATACGTTAATAGGGAAACTGATAAATATAATTCACAAGGCACAACTTCAACTACGGCATTATGTATGATATGCCACGCACTTCAAACGGCGTTAATTGAAGAAACAGGCTTTAAGAACGAACAATTTGCTTTAATTCACCCAGGTGGGGCTGTAGGCGAAAGGCTTAATAAAAAGTAATATAAGGTAATAAAAATGGAAAGATATATGCGTTTCCATTTAGGGAAGGCAAAAGCACTTACCCTTAGTTATGACGACGGTGTTAAGCAAGATGCACGCTTTATTGAGTTGTTAAAAAGCCACGGCATTAAAGGCACTTTTAACCTTAATAGTGGCCGTTTTGGCACGGGGCGTAGGCTAGATGAAGATGCAGTTAAAAACCTTTATTTTGGTAGTGGTATGGAAGTTGCTATGCACGGCTTTAACCACGCATGGCCAAACGCGTTAAAGGGTGCTGAAATTTATAAAGAATATATTACCGATAAAGAAAATTTAGAAAAACTTTTTGGGAAAGTTGTTCGTGGTATGGCTTATGCTTACGGCGTTTATACTGAAGAAGTTGTTTCCGTATTAAAAGAATTAGGGGTGGCTTATTCAAGAACTATAAACAATACCCACACTTTTGATATTCCAACTGACTGGCTTAAACTTAACCCAACTTGCCACCATAACGACCCAAAATTAAACGACTTAGCAGACTGGTTTATTCAATTAAACCCAAACACTTATTATAATAAACAACCGTTATTATTCTATCTTTGGGGGCATACCTACGAATTTGATGACAATAACAACTGGAATATTATAGAAGATTTTTGTGCTAAAATGGGTGGAAACGAAGATATTTGGTATGCAACAAATATTGAAGTTTACGATTACGTTAAGGCTTATGAAGGCTTAAGTTTTTCAAGTGATAACACCTTAGTTTATAATCCGTCTACGATAGACGTTTATTTCCGTTTAGGGGAAAAAGATTGCTTAGCAAAAGCAGGTAAAACTACAAAAATTTAATTTACTTTTAGGAGATAGAGTATGAAAAAAGATTACAAGATTAGCGAACCATTTTTTGAATATGGCCCTAAGTGCTATATGTATGGCGAAACTTTAGTTGAAATGGCTAAAGGCTTAGATAAACTTGCTGAAAAATATGACGTTGACGTTATTTTAGATATCCCTGATACTGAAATTTATAACGTTGCTAAAAACGTTAAAAGGGTTCACGTATATTCACAACACATGGATAGTATCCCTATCGGTAGGGGTATGGGCAGAACTTTACCAGAAGCAGTTAAAGCAGCAGGTGCAGTTGGCGTAATGCTTAACCACGCTGAAAGGAAACTTACTTTAGAAGAAATTGAAAAGGCAATTAAGCGTGCAGATGAATTAGGCTTGGCAACAATGGTTTGTGCAGACTCTATTGAAGAAGTTAAGGCAATTGCAAAACTTGGCCCAAATATCTTGGTTGCAGAACCAACCGAACTTATCGGCACAGGTAAACCTGCAGATAAAGAATACGTTGATGAAGTTATTAAGGTTATTAGGGAAATTAACCCAGAAATTAAACCTTTCCCATCAGCAGGTATCACTAAGGGGCAAGACTGCTATAATATAATCAAAGCAGGTGCATCAGCATCAGGTTGTTCTTCAGCAATCGCTAAAGCAGAAAACCCACTTAAATTAGCAGAAGAAATGATTTCTGCAGTTCGCCGTGCCTACGACGAAAGAAAGTAAGCATAAAATTAAAAACGTAAATAACCCAAAAGGGTAAAAATAAAAAAATAAAAAAATAAAATAATTTTTTAAGGAGAAACACTACTATGGAATTCAAAATTTTCCAAAAAGAAATCGAATTACAATCAAGAGGCTGGATACCAACTTTCCACGATATTAGAAAAGAAATTCTAGAAATCGTTGAAGCATCAGGCGTTAAGAATGGTACTGTAGCAATCGTATCACACCACACAACTTGTTCAGTAATGGTACAAGAATGTTCACACGATATTGATTCATTTGACTTAGAATATCTTCAACACGACCTTTTAGATATTATGAGAAAGATGATTCCAGACTTTGCTGAAGAACATCAATATCGTCACCCAGGTCCTATCCACGCTCAATATGGCCGTCACGTTAACGAACCAGGTGACTATTCTTCAATGAATACAGACGGTCACTTACGTTCAGTATTCTTTGGCAGAAGCGAAACTTTAACTATTAAAGATGGTAAACTTGACTTAGGTTTATTCGCACACATCTACTTTATTGACTGGGACCACGTTATTGCACGTCGCCGTCAAGTAAACGTAACCGTTATGGGTACAACTGATGCTGTTGAAGATAGAAAGTGGAACGACGGTAAGGTTATTGATACAAAACGTAAATTTACCGAAGAAGAAAAGGCTTACGATATCCACTACGATTTACAACAACAAAGATAATTTTTATTTAGAAAACCTAATTTCTCTGCCAAAATTTTGGCAGGGAAATTTTGTGGATTGATTACCTATGGAAATTTTAATTAAAACACTTGAACAAGTTGCAATATTAGTTATTTTTATTATGGTGGGGTACTTCTTTAAGAAGTATAACCTTATCACCGAAGATGGCAAAAAGGTTTTAGCAAGTTTACTTGTAAACTTGTTTTTCCCTTGCTATAGTATTTCAAGTTTGTCATCACAACTAGATATTAACAAAATAATAACCTACATAATTTACATTTTAGCAGGCTTTGTTTTAACTATTTGTTTAATATTTTTGCCATACCCAGTAGCAAAGGGGATAGCGAAAAATAAGCACGAAAACAATATTCTAAAATATGCTTTAACCTTTGGTAATATAGGTTATTTTGGCTACCCTGTGGTGGGCGCAGTTTTTGGTGCGCAAGCAAGGGCACTTATGATTTTGTTCTGCTTGCCTATGTCTATAGCAATTAACACTTACGGCTATCAAATTCTAACCGAAAAAGTTGACTTAAACGGCAATGCACTTATAGAAGATGAAAGCAAGCCAAAATCTTTTAAGGAAAGGTTTAGGTTTTTATTTTCAGTTCCATTTATAGGCACTATTTTAGGTATAGTTATTGGATTATTACCTTTTGATTTACCTGTATTTTTAGCAAATGATAATAATACGGGTTTACTTAATATCGCAGGTAATTGCCAAAGCGTTACGGCAATGCTATTAACTGGTGCAGTTTTAGCAAACACACCATTAAAAAAATTATTCACTTCATTTAAGTCTTACTTAATTGGTATAATAAAATTAGTGGTAATTCCGTTGATAGTTGGGGTTGTTGCATATCTATTAAAGTATTTAAACGTAATTTCAAGCGAAATATTTATGATGATAGTTATTGTTTCAGCAATGCCTATCGGTATGAACGTAGTTGTATACCCAGAATCAGTTGGGATTGATAGTACGGAAGGCTCAAAAATGTGCTTTTTATCATACATTTTAGGTTTGATTACCGTTCCTTTAGTTTTTATGTTAGTTCAAGTTTTAATGTAATAAAATTTAAGTTAAAAAATAATACGAAAACGCAATCAAAAGGGTTGCGTTTTTTTTGTAAAAGGCTTGCGTTTTATTAAATATTATGTTAAAATTATTTAAAATAAAAAAAATTAAATATTTTTTAGTTTAAGGAGAAATATTATGGATTTTAATTCAACAGTTAAAGGCAGTTTATTAGAAGGTTTCTACCCAGAAGGTTGGGATTTTAAGAAGATTGATGAATGTTGCTCAAACCCACCAGAATCAATCACCGAAAGGCAAAGTTTTTGGCATAAAGACTTTACACCTGTTCAATGCTCAGACCTTGGTGAATTTGAAGTAAAAATGGGTCACGAAATCGCTAACGAAATTAAAAAGGCTAATGAAAATAACCAAAAATTAGCGTTCATTTTACCTGTAGGTCCTATGGGTATGTATAAGTGGGCAGTTTACTTCTTAAAAGAATGGAACGTAAGTTGCAAAAACGTTTGGTGCTTTAATATGGATGAATGGGCTGATGCAGAAGGCAACACCATTACTGGCGAAGCATCTTTCCAAAACGCTATGGAAAACGCTTTCTATAACCCACTTGGCGAATTAACCGTTCCTGTTGACCACAGAAACTTCGCTACAAAAGAAAACTTACCTACATATCCATCTAAAATTGAAGCATTAAAGAAAGAAGGCGCTAAATTAGTTTTAGTTTACGGTATCGGTAGAATGTGCCATATCGCTTTCTGGGAACCACAATTCGGTTCAGAATTTTCTTCAAACGAAGAATGGATTAAACAACCATACAGAATCGGTGCTAAACTTCACCCATTAACAATTGAACAAAATGCTATCACTTCATTTAAGTCAAGAACAAGTTTAGTTCCATGCCGTGCTAACACACTAGGCCCTGGCATCATGTTCCAAGCAGACTACGCTATCGGTGGTGCTGATGGTTTCTTTGGCCGTGGTATGCAATGGCAAGGTATGAGTTTATGGATGACACTTCGTTATGGCGTTAATAGGTGGGTTACTTCTTCAGTTATCCCAACTATCCCAGGCAGATTGTTCTTCTGTAAAGAACTTGCTGGTCCATTAGTACCTGATATGAACTAATTATGACTGAAAGGGAAAAAATGCTTGCGGGCGAATTATATTCGCCCCAAGATAAAGAATTAAGAAAGTTGCATCTTAAAGCCCTTAAGTTATGCCACAAATATAATAATACTAAGCCAACTAGTTATAAAGTCTATGATAAATTGATTAGGCAAATTATTGGCTCTGTTGAAGGCGAAATTTTTGTTCAACCACCTTTTTATTGTGACTATGGTTGCAATATCTCTGTTGGGGACAATTTTTTCGCTAATTTTAATTGCGTTATTTTAGACGTTAACAAAGTTACCATAGGTAAAAACTGTATGCTAGCACCTGGCGTTCAAATCTTTTCAGCAACCCACCCGGTTAGGGCTGAAGAAAGGTATAACGGCGTTGAGTTAGGCTTACCTGTCACTATCGGCGATAATTGTTGGATAGGTGGTGGGGCAATCATTAACCCAGGGGTTACTTTAGGTAATAACGTTGTAGTTGCGTCTGGCGCAGTTGTTACTAAAAGTTTTGGGGATAACGTTGTTATAGGTGGTTGTCCTGCAAAAATTATTAAAACTTTATAAAGGTGAATTAAAAATGAAAAAGTTTGTAATGTATGGCGCTGGTAATATCGGCCGTGGTTTTATAGGTCAATTATTTTCAGAAAGTGGCTATTCAGTAGGTTTTGTTGATATTAATAAAGAAGTTATCGGTAGGCTTAATCAAGATAAATCTTACCCTGTAGATATCGTTTCTAACGAAGGTATTGAAGAAAGAATAGTTGAAAACGCTTACGGTATTGACGGAACTGATATTGAACTTGTTTCTGAAGAAATTGCTAATTGTGATATTATGGCAACGGCAATCGGCGTTAACGTGTTAAAATTCATTGCTAAACCTATTGCTTTAGGCTTAAAAAAGCGTTTTGAAAGAAATGCTAAACCATTAAACATTATCATTTGTGAAAACTTAATCGGTGCAGATGCTTTCTTAAAAGGCTTAATTAAAGAACAACTCCCTGAATATGCTGATAAAGTTGAAAGTGAAGTTGGCTTTGTTGAAGCAAGTATCGGCAGAATGGTTCCCGTTG
>JAZRDW010000190.1:0-3508 GCA_045660505.1 Christensenellaceae bacterium
ATCATCAACACTCATTTTAATTTTTGGTTTAGAAGTAATTACTGATAATAGGTAATTACTTTTTGTTCCATCATTGTGTTCAACGCCTTTAACGGGTATAGTAGTTCCGTTAAAATTACTAGTTAGTGCGTTAAACATTAGGGTTAAATCTTCGTTTAGTTTACCAACCATTTTTCCGTTCTTAAAAAGGGCAGTAGTTCTAGCATCAAAAAGTTGCTTTTTGTTTGAACTATTACTGCTTTGTCCACCTTGACTAGAATTTGAACTATTTGAACTTGAAGAAGTGCTTTGACTATCATCTCCAGACGGAACAGTTTTAATTATCGGCATATAACTAGAGCCGTTTTTAGAGTAATGCCCAGAACAAAATTCTTTTATATCGGTTGATGCAACGTCTTTATCAAAGCCACGGGTTTTTAGCATAATTTTTTGTAGGGCAAAGGCCGAAATATTATCAAGTGGTGTGGAAATTGATAGCAAGTCTTTTGCACTTTTTTCGCTTAATGCAACTAGGGCAGAATCTTGCATTCTTAAAGTTTTAGCAAAATAATCTAAACATTCAATTACGTTAGTGTCGGTTAAAGAATTTCCTAAAATTATAAGGTTGCAAAATGCTAATTTTGGGAACCACCCTGAAATATCGCCAAAATCTTTAATTGCAGCGCCTACCGTACAACCTTTACCAGATAATTGCGTTTTAAGATTTTCACTATTAGTATCTATTGCTTCGGGTACGGCAATTTGAGCAGTAACTAAATATTCGTCGCTTTCTCTATCAATGGCAATTGCAGTAATAATTGAAGTTTTTTCCACGTCAATTAACCCAAAATCGTTAGAAAAGAAGAATAAAAAAGCAATAGCCGTTATAATCATTAAAATTTTAACCTTTAGCGTTGATTTCATTTTTAACTCCCTTTTTGAAAAATATAGAAAAAATAATAGGTAAAATATTAGAAAACACTAAAAATATAGCCCCACCAAAATTTTTCATAAAACTTTCAATGCCTAAGTAATATTCGGTCAAAAATATTAAAATAAATGCTTGAATTAAAACCACAATTAAACTAGAAATCCACTCGTTTTTAAATGAGCAAATTAAAGTTAAAAGTTTAGACGCAAAATACATAGGCAAAATAACTGCAAAAACAGATGAAAATAATATAAAAATTATTCCAAAATAGTCAAACCTACCTATATTGTTTATAACTGCAGTATATTTAGAAACTTCAGTTAAAGCAAACCTTTGCCTAAAGCCGATAGAAGTAAAGATAGAGTAAAAAATAATCATAAATAATATAACAAGTAGGCTAGAAATTAAAAATGAAATAATAATTTTAAGTGTGCTTTTACTTTCATACTTAAAATTCCCTATAAAAAATATTAGGTAAATTATATCACCGTTCCAGTTTAGCGTTGAATAACTACCCCTTAAAATAGAAGTAAAACTATTTGCACCTACGGGGAAAATAGCATCAAGTTGGGCGTTGGGGATAGATAGTGCCATTAGTAAAATTATACCTATTAAAGAAAATATCCACAAAATATCAGCCGCCCTACCTAGAACTCTTAAAGGCTTTAAGCATAGATAAAAGGCTACAAAAAATATAGGTAAAAAGTATATTTTATGTGGAATTAAGGTGTAAAGTGTAAGAACCACATAGTCTTTTTGTTCGTTTAGTGGAACTATTGCTTTTAGCATAAAGCAAATAAAATATAAACTTAAAATAATTTTGCTTGCTATTCTACCAAAATTTTGTTCTAAAAGACCAAAAAAGTTTGTTTTTGCCCTTCTGCAAAGGCTAATTATAAACAATAGGGTAATAAAGTCTATCACAAGGTTAATTAAAGAAGAAATCCACATATCTTCATTAGCAAAACCAGCCAAAATGCTTGGCATCATAAAAATTTTAACTATAGGGAAAAAGGCTAAAATAAAAAAACAAACCTGCCTAAGTTTAAGTGGATAGTTCATTTTAAAATTTGCCCCCTTTAATTTTTTTATCACCTATTCTTCGCTTATTTTTATTGTTTAGTGAATAAGGTCTAAACTGCATTTCTTGTATAAATCCTTTATAAATGGTATCTTTTAAGTCGTTAGTGATTAAGGGCGAAAAAGGTGCTAATAACGGCGCACCAAAATTCTCAAAAGAAATCAAATAAATAATCATTGCCATTGCCGTTAAAATTAGCCCGTAAATACCTATAGTTCCCGCAATAATTAAGGCAACAATTCTTAAAACCGAAAAGGTTTGCTCTAATTCTGGCACGGTGTATAAGCAAATACCAGATAGGGCAACAATCATAAGCGTAGGCGCAGAAATTATTCCGGCAGTAACGGCTGTTTCGCCCAAAACAAGCCCACCTACGATAGAAACAACCATACCCACGTATTTTGGCATCCTTACGCTTGCTTCGTTTAATATCTCAAATATTAAAAGGGTAAAAAACATTTCATAACTAGGGGATAGCGGAATACCCTTAATACTGTTTACAATAGTTAATAAAAAACTTAAAGGTATTAATTGCAAGTGGAAAAGTTCTGCCGAAACGAAAACGGCAGGCAAAAAGAGTGCAAAAATAACCGAAACAACCCTTATTAACCTTGCAACCGTTGCACTATAAGGCGAATTATAATAGTCGCTTGCACTTTGGAAGTCTTCAACTAATAGGTATGGCACGGTTAACGCAATAGGTGAACCATCAACGAAAATCGCCACTCTACCTTCTAAAATTTTGCCGGCTAAAATATCGGGCTTTTCGGTATTTCCCACTTGCTTAAAAATAGAAACCTGGTGTTCGCCCAAAAATTTAGACACGTACGAAGAATCTAAAACGGCGTCAATATCAATTTGTTTAAGTTTTTCTTTTAAGGTTTTAATTAAACTTTCGTTAGCAATACCTTTAAGGTAGCAAATTGAAATAGGGGTTTTAGAAAGGGCGCCTATAGTCATATTTTCAAACTTAAGATTTGGTGTTTTAAGCCGTCTTCTCATCAAACTAATATTAATAGGCAAACACTCAACAAAACCTTCTCTAGGGCCTTTTAATACGGTTGAAGTAGGGGGTTCGGTAATAGCCCTTTTTTCAAAAAGTTTAAGCCCAAACGAAAGCGCGTTTTCTTCCTTATCGCAAATAAGAATAGCGTTGCCCAAAAGTAAATCGTCAACCACTTTCTCAAAGTCGCATGTTTTAGTCTTTTCAGGGCAGTTTAAGGCATTAAAAATACTATTTTCATTAACCTTTCCCTTAAAAGTTGATAGTGGGCGGAGAATAAGTTCGCCAAGAAAGTTTTTGTCAGTTAAATCGTTAACAAAAATAATAACTGCCTTTCTTTTGCTTATTTTAATATCTAAAAAAGTTATATCGTCAGAACTAACTAGTTTTTTTAAGTATTCAATATTTTTATCTAATTTTGAATAAATTTTCATAGTGTTAGTATTCTAAATTTAAGCAAAAAATATGTAAAAAAATTAAAAGCACCTTTAGTGATTTTAAAAAGTGCTTTTAA
>JAZRDW010000191.1:0-5594 GCA_045660505.1 Christensenellaceae bacterium
GTTGCTATCGGCGAACTTGCTGACGGCTTAAAGATTGATTTAGATAAAGGTCCTAAAAAATACGACGGGCTTGGCGGCACAGAACTTGCTATTAGTGAATCACAAGAAAGAATGGCAGTTGTTGTTGAAGCAAAAGATAAAGATAAGTTTATTGAACTTGCTAATGAAGAAAATTTAGAAGCAACCGTTGTTGCTGTTGTTACTGATAACAATAGGCTTTCTATGACTTGGAAGGGTAAAACCATAGTTGATATTTCTAGGGATTTCTTAAATTCTAACGGTGCTGAAAAGAAAACAAGCATCAAAATTCCTAAACAAGAATTAGATGAAAAGCAAATTCCAACTTGCTTTGTTAAAGGTATTAAAGACTTAGCAAGCGACTTAAATATTTGCTCTAAGCGTGGGCTTTCTGAAAGGTTTGACTCTACTATCGGCGCAGGCACAGTATTAATGCCTTTCGGTGGTAAAAACCAACGCACACCTATTCAAGCAATGGTAAATAAAGTTTCAGTTGAAAATGCTGATACTGATACATGTTCATTTATGAGTTGGGGCTATAACCCATTTATTAGTGAAAAGAGCCCATTATTCGGTGGTTATTATGCCGTTATTGAAAGCGTTTGCAAACTTATTGCAACAGGCGCTACTTTTGACGATACGTATTTAACTTTCCAAGAATATTTTGAAAAACCAAATAAAGATGCTACCCGTTGGGGTAAGCCTTGCTCTGCATTACTTGGTGCATACAAAGCGCAAAGGCAATTAAAACTTTCTGCTATCGGCGGTAAGGATAGTATGAGTGGTTCTTTTGAAGATATTGACGTTCCACCAACACTTGTTTCTTTTGCAGTTACAACCGATAGTTTAGATAAGGTTGTTTCACCAGAATTTAAAAAGGTAAATAGCAAAGTTGTTTTATTAAAGGCTAAAAAGACTAGCGACGGATTAGTTGATACTGAAGATTTAATCAATAACTTTAGAATTATTGAAAAACTTAATGCTGAAGGCAAAATTTTATCTATGTATTCTGTATCTATCGGTGGTGTTGCTGAAGCCGTTATGAAAATGGCGTTCGGTAATAGCATAGGCTTTAAGTTTAGCATCAATTCTTTAAAAGAAATTTTCGGTTATAACTACGGCGCTTTCGTTATTGAAGTTAAAGATTGTGTTGAAGTTGAAAATGCTATTACTATAGGTCAAACCATTTCTGAAAATGCAATCATTTTAGGTGAAGATAAAGTTAACCTTGATGAATTACTTTTCGTTTATGAAGATAAACTTGAATCAGTATTTAAGTGCAACAACGTTGAAACAAGTAAGGGTGAAATTCCTGCACTTTCTTATAGCGCTAAAACTTGGGATTATTCACCAACTAAGTTTGCACGCCCAAGAGTTTTAGTTCCTGTTTTCCCAGGTACTAACTGTGAATACGATACTAAAAAGGCTTTTGAAAGGGCTGGGGCTGAAGTTGATATTTTCGTTATCAAAAACTTAGTTGACGTTAAAGAATCAGTTGATGCTTTTGCTAAAAAGATTGATAATAGCCAAATTATATTTATCCCTGGTGGTTTCTCTGGTGGTGATGAACCAGATGGTTCTGGTAAGTTTATTACTGCGTTCTTTAGGAATAAGGCTATTAAAGAAAACGTTTCTAAACTTTTAGATGATAGAAAGGGCTTAATGGGTGGTATTTGCAATGGTTTCCAAGCATTAATTAAGTTAGGCTTAGTGCCTTACGGCAAGATTACCGACCAAATTAGTGCCGATATGCCAACCTTAACCTTTAACACAATTGCACGCCACCAATCAATGCTTGTTAGAACAAGGATTGCATCTAATAAGTCACCTTGGCTTATGGATACCAACGTTGGCGATATTTACACCGTTCCTATTTCACACGGCGAAGGTAGATTTATTATTGAAAACGACCTACTTGATAAGTTGATTGAAAACGGCCAAGTTGCTACTCAATACGTTGATATGCTTTCTAACCCAACTTATGATATTAAGTTTAACCCAAATAACTCTGTTTACGCTATTGAAGGTATCACTTCACCAGACGGTAGGGTATTCGGTAAAATGGGTCACTCTGAAAGGGTTAACAAAGGTTTATATAAAAACGTTGATGGCGAATATGATATTAAAATGTTTGCATCAGCAGTTAAATATTTCAAATAATTATTTAAGGTGTATTTATTATGGGATACAAAAGCGATATAGAAATTGCACAAAGCGTTAAGCCAAAGCATATTTTGGAAATTGCAAAACTTGCTAAAATTGATGATAAGTATATTGAACAATACGGTTCAAATAAAGCCAAAATCAGTTTAGATTTGCTAAAAGAAAATAAAAATAAAAACGGCAAACTAATTTTAGTTACCGCAATAACCCCAACCCCTGCTGGCGAAGGTAAAACTACCACAACCATAGGGCTTTCTGATGGGTTAAAAAGAATAGGCAAAAACGTTATTGTTGCGCTTCGTGAACCATCTTTAGGACCTGTGTTCGGCGTTAAGGGTGGTGCTGCCGGTGGTGGATACGCACAAGTTATACCTATGGAAGATATTAACTTGCATTTCACAGGCGATTTTCACGCAATAGGTGCAGCAAACAATCTTCTTGCCGCTATGGTTGATAACCACATTTATCAAGGTAATGAACTTAACATTGACCCAAGGAAAATCACTTGGAGAAGATGCGTTGATATGAACGATAGGCAACTTCGTTTCGTTGTTGATGGTTTAGGTGGTAAGGTTAACGGCACACCTAGGGAAGATGGTTATGATATAACCGTTGCATCTGAAATTATGGCAATTTTGTGTTTATCAAATTCTTTAGCCGACTTAAAAGAAAAACTTTCTAACATTATTGTTGGTTATACTTATGATGATAAGCCTGTTAGAGCCAAAGACTTAAAGGCACAAGGCGCTATGACTGCATTACTTAAAGACGCGTTAAAACCAAACCTTGTTCAAACTTTAGAAGGCACACCTGCGTTCGTTCACGGTGGTCCGTTTGCTAACATTGCACACGGTTGCAATTCAATTATGGCAACGAAAATGGCGTTAAAGTTAGGTGATTACGCTGTTACTGAAGCAGGCTTTGGCGCAGACTTAGGTGCTGAAAAGTTTTTAGATATTAAGTGTAGAAAAGCAGGGTTAAAACCTGATGCAGTTGTTATTGTTGCAACAATTCGCGCCTTAAAAATGCACGGTGGCTTAAGCAAAACCGAACTTAATAGTGAAAACTTGGTGGCTTTAGAAAAGGGTTTACCTAATTTATTACGCCACGTTCACAACATTAAGGAAGTTTATAAGTTGCCATCAGTTGTTGCAGTTAATCGTTTCCCAACCGATACCGATAAGGAAATTGAACTTGTTATTGAAAAGTGTAAAGAACTTGGCGTTAACGTTAAACTTTCAACAGTTTGGGCTGACGGTGGCTTAGGTGGGGTAGAACTTGCAAAAGAAGTTGTTAATCTTTGCGAAAATGAAAATAACTTTACCTTTAGTTATGAAGATAATTTAACTATTAAAGAAAAAATTAATTCAGTTGCAACCAAAGTTTATGGTGGCGACGGGGTAATTTTCACTAGTGATGCAGAAAAACAAATAGAAAAATTAAACGAACTTGGTTTTTCTTCTTTACCTATTTGTATTGCAAAAACGCAATATTCTTTCTCTGATGATATGTCACTTTTAGGTGCACCAGAAGGCTTTAAGATTACCGTTAGGCAAGTAAAAGTTTCTTCAGGTGCAGGCTTTATAGTTGTTTTAACCGGAAATATTATGACAATGCCTGGCTTACCAAAAGTTCCTGCCGCTGAAAAAATTGACGTTTCTGATGACGGCGTAATTTCTGGCTTATTCTAAAAATAATAAATAATAAAAATAAAACACCCAACGGAAAATTCCGTTGGGTGTTTTTATACCTTTTATATGCGCATATATTATATATAATGTTTATAAAGTGATATACTTGTGCATATATTAAAGAAAAAAATAAAATTAAAACGCCCGTTATTCCAACGGGCGTTCATATTAAGTTTTAATTACTGCTTTTATTATTTGGCAGTTCACCCAACTAAAAGTTTATCTGGGAAGAACGCCTTTCTTTTCTACAAATATTTGCTAACTTAACCTTCTTTACGATTTAGTTCTAGCAATTAATTTAAGCGCCTTTAGATTTTCCCACCTAAATTTTTGCTTGGGTGTTTTAACTGATTAATCTCACTGTTCATTGGTCTATACCCCCTACGTGAAAGTTTTTTCACTCCTCCTTGTCCTTTGGTCAACTATATTTTAACATAGCACAAAAAGATTTGTCAATATAGTTTTAAAAAATATTGTCTATATTATTTTTACATAACCCCTTGACTGGGTATTTTTTAAATAGTATAATAAAAAGGTAGTGTTATGAAAGGTTTAATATTTATAAATCCTTACCTAGTGCCGGTGCAAAGCGTTCATCAAGCGCAAAGGTTAAAGGAAGAATTTAATAAAAGAAAGGTAGAAGTTGATATAATTTCCGACGGGTTTACACGCGTTGCTATTGATGGGGAAAATGCTTATATTGACCTAAAAAATATTGATTTTGCAGTATATCTTGATAAAGATAAATACCTATCACAACTTTTAGAAAGGGCAAATTTAAGGCTTTTTAATAGCCACAATGCCGTGCGTGTTTGTGATGATAAAGGGCAAACTTATATTGAATTATCTAAAAAAGGCGTAAAATTCCCAAAAACAATTTTTGGGGGGCTTTGCTATAATAAAGACTTAAAAATTGATTTAGAGTGGGCAAAAACTATTGCTAAAAAATTATCTTACCCTATAATAGTTAAAGAAAGTTTCGGTTCGCAAGGCAAAGGCGTTCATAAGGCAGATAATTTTGATGAACTTATTTCCATTATGGAAGAAGTTAAGTGTAAGCCACACCTTTTCCAAGAATATTTGGGTTGTAAAAAGGGCGTTGATTTAAGGGTTATCGTTATAGGTGGAAAAGCAGTAGCAAGTATGCAACGCAAAAACGAAAACGACTTCCGTTCAAACATAGGTCAAGGTGGTAAAGGCTACTCTAAAAAACTTACTGCAAAAGAAAAAGAACTTGCCGAAAAGTGCGCTAATATTTTAGGGCTTGATTATTGCGGGGTGGATATAATTTACGGCGAAAATGATACCCCTTATATTTGCGAAGTTAATTCAAACGCTTTCTTTGATGAAATTGAAAAGATTTCAAATGTAAATATTGCAGGCGAATATGCCGATTATATTATTAACTGTATAAACAAATAAAAAGTTATTCCCCTTTATTTTTTAAGGGGAATTTTAATTTTTAAAATTACAAATTATTATCAAAAAAGTATTGACAAAATTTTTTTAGGGAATATAATATATTTTAGCAGTCAAAGATTTAGAGTGCTAAATTTAATTTAAGGACAAGATGAATAATGAAACAATTTAAGACCGAATCAAAAAGAATTTTAGACTTAATGATTAACTCAATTTACACAAACAATGAAATATTTTTAAGAGAGTTAATTTCAAACGCAAGTGATGCTATTGACAAGTTAAAGTTTATATCGCTAACCGATA
>JAZRDW010000192.1:0-1893 GCA_045660505.1 Christensenellaceae bacterium
CCTTTTTATATTTAAATTATTTTTTAGTTGAGGTTTTATGAAAAAAGTTGCTGTTATTATGGGGAGCGATAGCGACCTTAAAGTTGTTGAAAAGGCGATTACTACGTTAAAAAGTTACGGCGTTCAAACCGAAGTGCATATCTATTCTGCACACAGAACACCTGTTGAAGCAAAAGAGTTTACTGCTAATGCTAGAGATAACGGTATAGGCGTGATTATTGCGGCGGCTGGTAAGGCTGCACATTTAGCGGGGGCTATTGCGGCAAACACTACTTTACCTGTTATAGGTATTCCTATAAAAGCATCTGCTTTAGAGGGGATTGACGCTCTTTTATCTACCGTTCAAATGCCAGCAGGTATTCCTGTTGCAACGGTTGCTATTGACGGGGCTGAAAACGCTGCTCTTTTAGCAATACAAATGCTTGCTATTGAAGATAAATGCTTAGCAGAAAAACTTGCTAACGCTAGGCTTGAAAAGAAAGAAAAAATTCTTGCAACCGATAAAGAAATTAACGAAAAATATAAATAGAATATGGGCTTAAAGGTGTTTAATGACTAAATTAAAAAAATTAAATATCTTTTGGCTCTTAAAGTGATTAAAATTACTTATAAAGTGAAAGCAAATTTAGCCTTCACTTTTCTATCTTTTTAGGTGTATTATTTTGGAGGGCTTAAAAATGAAACGAATACACGAAGAATGTGGCGTTTTTGGTGTTTATGCTCAGCAAGAACAAAACCTTGCTAGTATGACCTATTACGGCTTATACGCATTGCAACACCGTGGGCAAGATAGTTGCGGTATTGTTGTAAACGACGGCGGTGTTTTTACTGCGCATAAAGAACTTGGGCTTGTAGGTGACGTTTTCTCTAAAGAAAAACTTGCTAGTTTAGGGCATGGTAAAATTGCAGTAGGGCACGTTCGCGCTGGGGTTAAAGGTTCAATTAACCTTGCAAACGCACAACCACTTGTTGTTAACCACGTTAAAGGTTCACTTGCAATCGCTTATAACGGCAGTTTGATTAACAAAAGTGAACTTCGCACAGAGTTAGAGATGGAAGGTTCAATATTCCACTCAACGGGGGCAACTGAAGTTATCGCTTATGAAATTATTAAGCAAAGGCTTGTTTCCCCATCAATTGAAGATGCTATGCTTGGCGCAATGGATAAACTTAAAGGTTCTTACTGCATAGTTATTATGTCACCAACAAAACTTATTGCTTGCCGTGACCCATTAGGTATGCGCCCACTTTGCTATGGTGTTACCGAAGACGGTTCTTACGTGGTTGCTTCTGAAAGTTGTGCGCTTGACGCTGTTGGCGCTAAACTTGTTAGGGACGTTAAGCCTGGCGAAATTATCGTGTTTGATGCAATGGGCGTTCGTTCTATGGATAATAACTGTGGCAAGGTTAAACAAGCAACTTGCATTTTTGAATTTGTTTATAACGCTAGGCCAGATTCAGTTATTGATGGATATTCCGTTCACGAAGCAAGGGTTGAAATGGGCAGATATCTTGCTAAAAAATACCCTGTTAAAGCAGACGTAGTAATAAGCGTTCCCGATTCTGGTAATGATGCCGCTATCGGTTATGCAAAAGAATCAGGCATACCTTTTGAATTAGGATTTTTGAAAAATAAATATATAGGCAGAACTTTTATCTTCCCAGACCAAAAGGATAGGGAAGACCAAGTTAGAAAAAAACTTAACCCTATTGCTTCAGTAGTTAAGGGTAAAAGGGTGGTTATGGTAGACGACTCAATAGTAAGGGGCACAACAAGTGGTAGGGTTGTTAAACTTCTTCGTGAAGCCGGTGCAACCGAAGTTCACTTTATGGTATCTTCACCACCGTTCCTATATCCTTGCTATTACGGAACGGATATTAAGAGTAAGGACG
>JAZRDW010000193.1:0-1453 GCA_045660505.1 Christensenellaceae bacterium
AAGGGTAACGACCAAGTTCGTTTTGAATTAACCTTAAAGCATTTCTGCCCAAATATGCCTATTATTGCACCTTGGCGTGAATGGTCAATTAAATCTCGTGAAGAAGAAATTGACTATGCTGAAGCGCACAACGTTCCTTTAAAGATTAATAGGGAAACAAACTATTCAAAAGATAAAAACTTATGGCACTTATCACACGAAGGTTTGGATTTAGAAGACACAGGCAACGAACCTATGTATGAAAAGAAAGGCTTTTTAGAAATGGGCATTTCACCAGTTCAAGCACCAGATAAGCCAACCTACGTTGAAATTGATTTTGAACAAGGTAAGCCAGTTGGTCTTAACGGAGAAAAGATGAGTGCTAAAAATATTATTCTTAACCTTAACAAGTTGGGTGGCGAAAATGGTATCGGTATTTTAGATATCGTTGAAAACCGTCTTGTTGGTATGAAGTGCCGTGGTGTATATGAAACCCCAGGTGGAACAATTTTATACAAAGCACACTCTGTTTTAGAAACCTTGTGCTTAGATAAATATACTGCACACGAAAAGGCTAAACTTGCTATTACTTATGGCGAATTAGTTTATAACGGGCAATGGTTCACACCTTTAAGGGAAGCACTTCAAGCATTTGTTGATAAAACACAAGAAAAGGTTACCGGTAAAGTAAGATTAAAACTTTACAAAGGTAATATGATAAACGCAGGCGTTTGGAGTCCTAACTCACTATATAGTGAAGAACTTGCTACTTTTGGTGAAAGTGATTATAACCAAAAAGATGCTGAAGGATTTATCAATTTATTTGGTTTGCCTATTAAAGTTCAAGCAATTGTTGATGGCAAAGATAAATAATAAGTAAATTATATTAGTCCTGCACGGGGTTTTTCCGCGCAGGACAATTTTCGTTTTTTAAGTGGAGTAAAATTATGGCAAAAATGTGGGCAGGTCGTACTGACGGAATTGTTGATAAAATAGCAGACGACTTTAATTCTTCAATAAAATTTGATTCAAGAATGTATAAGCAAGATATTTTGGGTAGTATGGCGCACGCTAGTATGCTTAGCGCAAAAAACATTATCTCTCAAAGTGATGCTGAAATTTTAATTGATGGTTTGCAAACTATTTTAGATGATTTAGATAGTGGTGCCCTTTCAATTGATTTAACTTGCGAAGATATACATATGTTCGTTGAACAAGTTTTAACAGAGCGTGTTGGTGACGTTGGTAAAAAACTTCACACTGCAAGAAGTAGGAACGACCAAGTTGCACTAGATACCAGAATGTATTTAAGGGAACGCACCCATTCTATCATCAATAAAATTAAAGAATTAATGCAAGCAGTTTTATTTAAGGCTGAAGAACATAAGGCAACAATTATGCCAGGCTATACTCACTTACAAAGGGCACAACCTATAACTTTTGGGCATCACCTTATGGCTTATGCAAGTATGCT
>JAZRDW010000194.1:0-10289 GCA_045660505.1 Christensenellaceae bacterium
TTAATTTTTTTGTGAAATAATACTATCTGGTAGGTATGCCGTAAAGCAACAACCGTTTGGCAACAGATTTTCAACCGTAATATCGCCACCGAAAAGGGTTAAAATATCTTTAACAAGCGCCAAGCCTAAGCCGTTTCCTTCTTGCTTATGCGAAGTATCTGCTTGATAAAATTTATTAAATATATATTTTTTATCATCTTCATCAATGCCCTCCCCTTGGTCTAAAACTTTAAACACAATTTTGTCGTTTTCGGTTTTTAAACTCAAGGTAATTTTTGTGCTTTCCTTGGTAAACTTAACGGCGTTTTCTATAAGATTACGCCACACGTTAAACATTAAATTTTCATTACTTAAAACGCTAATTTCTTCTAAATCAACGTCAAAATCAATATTTTTTGCAGACCACTTTGGTTCTAACAAAACAACTACCTTTCTAATTTGTTCATCTAGTGAAAAGTTGTTTTTATCAACCACTATACCTTGGTTGCTTGTTTTTGATAAAAGCAAAATGTTGCCAACAAGTTCACTCATTGACGCTGTTGTTTCCAAAATAATACGCGCATATTCATTGCGTTCTTCAACGCTTAAACTTTCATCTTGTAAAAGCGTAATATACCCGTCAATAGTGCTAAGCGGTGTTTTGAATTCGTGCGCAACGTTAGAAATAAAGTCCTTTTGAACCATTTGGTTGGACCTTAATTCTTTCATCATAATATTAAAACTATGATTAATGTTTTCAATTTCATCAAATAAACTTTTTTCTTCAATAGTAATAGTTAAATCCCCTTCGGCAACTTCGTTCATAGCAGACTGAAGTTTTTTAATAGGGTTAATTAACAACAAGCCGATAACGAAAGATAAAATTATACCGATAACCACACCAAACGCAATCATCAAAAAAAATGATGAAATATTTTGCCCTGACAAAATGGTATCTTTAACCAAGTTTACAAACGCACCCAAGATAGCAACCGTTAACATTACCACGATAGTTGCAAATAAAACAAAGTAAAAGTGGAATTTTGGGCGCTTCCAGTTTTTCCACTTAGTATTAGTTTTTAGATTGTCTTTTTTCATTTTTTAACCACCTTAAAGCCTATGCCCCTAATGGTAATAATTTCAAAATCAGGGTTATCACGGAACTTTTCACGAAGCCTACCGATATGCACGTCAACGGTGTGCGTATCACTATTCGTATCATACCCCCAAATCTCATCCATCATTTGTTGGCGAGTGAAAATCTTGCCAGGGAAAGAAACCATTTTATATAAAAGCATAAATTCCTTTTGTGGCAAAATAAAACTTTCCTTTTCGGTGCTAACGGTAAGCGAATCACACTCTAAAAGGGTTGAACCAAAAACTATTCGCCTTTCGTTCATCATTTGCGCCCTTCTTAATAACGCCCCCACACGAATAATAAGTTCGTTAATGTTAACAGGCTTAACCATATAGTCGTCAGTACCAGATAAAAAGCCCATGCGCATATCATCAAATTCAGTTTTTGCCGTAACCATTAAAACGGGCAAGATTAAACCGCTATCACGCAAAGTTCTAACCAACTCATATCCATCCATAACGGGCATCATAACGTCACAAATCATCATATCAAAATATTCTTTATCTATCATATCAAGGGCTTCTTTCCCGTTTGATGCGCCTTTAACGGTATATCCGTTTTTAATTAAAACACGGCTAAATAATTGCCTTATTTTATTATCGTCTTCAGCAATAAGTATTTTAAACATAATATCTCCTTATACACATACATTATTATATATTAATTAGGCTGTGTTGTAAAGCATAAATTAAAAAGATAAATTTTTTGTAAATAAACACTCAAATTTTGTTGAACTTTTGCTTTTTTTAATCTAAAATAGTATTAATAAACCTTAAAGAAAAAGATTATGAAATATTTTGAATTTAACTACACTAAAAAATTTAATTGCATTGCTAGTAAATGCGCACACAACTGCTGTATCGGTTGGGGAATTAATATTGATAAAACTTCACTCAAAAAATATGAAAGTTTTGCCCTTTTAGACAAGCGTTTTGAAAATGCAATAAGTGAAAATTATTTTAACCTGGACGGCGATTATAGATGCTTATTTTTAGATAAAGATAACCTTTGCCATATTATAAAAAATTATGGCGAAAACTCTATTTGTAAAACCTGTAAAACCCACCCAAGGTTTAAAAACTTCTTTTCCGATAGAGTTGAAACGGGTTTGGGGCTATACTGCGAAGAAGCGTGCAGAATTATTTTAACAAGCAAAAACAAAATGAAACTTGTTAAAACTAAAGAGAGTAAAACCAGCAAAAGTTTAACCACTTTTGAAAGAAAAGTTTTTGCCTTTAGAAAAAGGACAATAAAAATTTTGCAGGCTAGAAACATAAGCCTTAAAGAGAGAGTAAATTTACTAGAAAAGTTATGTGATATCCCTTTAGATAAACTTTCTTTTTTAGAGTGGAAAAATGAGTTTTGCTTGCTTGAAAAGTTGCCTATAAACACCTTTTCTTTTAACGATATACCTAATGCAACAAGTTTTAGCAATATAAACGAAGATTTTAATAGTGAATACGAGCAACTTTTGTGCTATTTAGCCTTTAGGCATATTTCTAGGGCGATTGATATTTTAGATTTAAGAATTAGGCTTTGTTTTATTATATTATGCTTTAAAATGATTAACCATATTTTTAGCCTTTCTAAAGAAAAAACCTTATCAGCCTTAATAGAAGTAGTTAGGTTTTTTACTAGCGAAGTTGAGTGTAGTGAGCAAAACCTACTTGCACTATTAAATAAAATTGAACTTCTAGTTTCTTATAAATAACTAAACTTAAAAACTAATTGTAAAAAATAAACCATCCGTGGGGTGGTTTTTAATTTTTTATCAAATAAAGTTAAGTGTTTTTAATATTTTATCTTCTATAGATATTTCTACTTGCTTATTTAAGAAAGGGTGTAAAAAGCAAAGTTTTTTTGCACATAAAAAATATTTTTCCTTTTCTATCTTTTCGCCGTAAAGTTCATCAGCGTATAAGGGATAGCCTATTGAAGATAAATGCACCCTTATTTGGTGAGTTCTGCCCGTGTGCAAAAATACTTCTAAAAGGGTTTTATCCTTAAAGGTTTTAATCACCTTGCACTCAGTTTTTGCATGCTGACCATCTTCACTAATTCCCCTTTTCATTCCTTGTGGGGAAAGGCGTTTAATAGGTTTTTCTATAAAAAAGTGGTTTTCTTTTGGACAGCCGTTAATAATAGCGTAATAACTTTTTTTAATTAGCCCATCTTTCATTTGTTTATTTAAAAAAGATGCAGTCAACATATCCTTTGCTATTAAAACTATTCCGCTTGTATCCCTATCAAGCCTATTTATGGGGCGGAAAGAATACGGGCAATCTAAATACCCCAAAACAAGTTGTTCTAATGAAGAAAGTTTGTTGTTTTTTGATGAGTGGGTTAACACACCTTTTTCTTTAAAAACTGCTAAAAAATATTCATCTTCGTATAGAATTTCTAAATCCCCTTTAATCTTTTTAATATAAGGGTTTATAGTATCTAACGGCAAAACAATTTTAACAATATCATTTTCAAAAAGCCTATCGTTAATATTAGTTAAGGTTTTATTATTTACAATTACCCCACCGAATTTGACTTTTTGTATAATTTCACTTGAAATTTTTTTATGGCTTAAAAAGTCAATTGCTTTAATATTATTAAGTTTTTCTGGGACTATAAAGGAATATTTATTCATAACAAAATTATACCAAAATTTTTTGGTAAAAACAAATGATATTAACTATTCTTTTTTTATTTAAAATAGAGTTATACTTGTTGACAAGGCAATGTTTTAGTTGTATAATTTTGGTATATTTAATTTATAAAAAAAGGATGGATAAATTATGAAACAACTTAGGGTTATGATAATAGGCGCACACCCAGACGATTGCGACTTTGAATGTGGTGGGATTGCATTAAAGTACGTTAAACTTGGGCATAAAGTTAAGTTTTTATCACTCTGCAACGGCGATTGTGGGCATCAAGAAATGACTTGTGAACAAACTGCTGCAAGAAGAAGGCAAGAAACACTCCGCGTTGCAAAAGAATTTGGTTTTGAATATGACGTTTGGATGGATAGTCACGATTGCCAACTTGTTGCTAGTTTAGAAAACAGAGCAAGGCTTATCCGTGATATAAGAAATTTCTGCCCAGATATAATTTTTACTTGCAGACCAAACGATTATCACGCAGACCATAGAAACGCATCTTTACTAGTTCAAGACGCATCTTATCTTTTAATAGTTCCACACTATTGCCCAGAAGCGCCTGCTATGGAAAAAATGCCAACTATTATGTATAACTTTGACTATTTCCAAAACCCACCGTTTGAAACTTCTATCGCAGTTAGAACGGATGACGTTATTGACGATATGTTTAAGATGTTCTCTTTCCACGAATCACAAGTGTTTGAGTGGTTGCCTTGGACACACGGCTTACTTCACACCGTTCCACAAAACAAGGAAGAAAGATTAAACTGGATTCACGAACCAAAGATTGATAGAAACGCTACCCTTGACGATTTAGAATACTTAAGAAACAAGCGCATTCCATTACAAAGCGAAGAAAGGCAAGCAAAACTTGCAGTTTGGATGAAAGATGCGCTTATTAAGAGATATGGCGAAGAAGAAGGAAAGAAAATTTTATTTGCTGAAGGCTTTAGCGTTTGCGAATACGGTTCACCATTTAGAGATGAATTAATTCCATTTTAATAATAAATAATTTAGTAAAAAACGGCTAGGTTAAATACTTGGCCGTTTTTATTTTAATATTTAGAATATTAAACAGATAAAATAAAATTAAAATTTAAAAATAAAAAAGCACCCCGTTATTAAACAAGGTGCTTTTAATTTTTCTAAGAATTAGAAAGTTGTTGGAACGAAGAAGTATACGATAAATAATACTGCGATTATAATTGTAACAACACTTAAATCCCAAACAGGTTTGTCTTCATCTTTCTTTGTAATAGCATATTTAATAGCGCTTACTACGTAAGAGATTAAATCAATTAAAACGTAAGAAAGAATACCAAAACCGATACCGTCTGTAATAGAGTATGCAAGTGGCATCATAGCGATTGTTAAGAATGCTGGAACGTAATTCTTAACGCCATCAACGTTAACGTTCTTAATACCTTTAAGCATTAAGCAACCAACGTATAAAAGTGCAGATGCTGCAGCAGGACCAGGAATTGATGCGATTAATGGATATAATACGATAGAAAGTAAGAATAAAATTGCAGCAGTTAATGCTGTTAAACCAGTTTTACCACCAGCAGAGATACCAGCACCAGATTCAACGAAAGTTGTAACGGTTGAAGTACCGAATAATGCGCCTGCGCAAGTAGCAACAGAGTCAGAAACCATAATTTGGTTATAACGAACAGGTTTACCCTTTTCATCAACTAAACCAACAGGTGTACAGCAACCAACAACAGTACCCATTGTATCAAACATATCAATCATACAGAAAGTAATGATTGTCATAATAATAGGCATAATCTTAACGCCTTCAGCCCAGTTAAAGCCTTCGGTGAACGCTGCTAAGAAAGAACCACCGTTAGCAGGGTCCATTGAGAAGAATGCTTCAAAATTTTCCCAGAAAGCCCAAGATGCACCAGACCATTCTGTAACACCTAGAGGAATACCAACAAGTGTAGCGATAATGATACCGATAATAACTGAACCTTTAACCTTAAATTGTTCTAATACGGCAATTGTAATAAAGCCAACTAAGCAAACAACTGCGCCAGCAGCAACGTAAGGGTCAGCAAAGTTATTGAACGCTACCATATCAACAAGTGTGCCAGGAATCCAAGTAATAAATTCGCCTGCATCACCTAAAATAGGGAAACCAGGGTGAACGATAATACCTGCATTTTGCATACCGATAAATGCGATAAATAAACCGATACCGATTGAGATAGCACCTCTAACACATTCAGGGATACCGTCAAAAATAAGTTCCCTAATAGCAACGCCTTTAACCTTAATTACTGAAAGTAATAAGAAGATAATACCAGAGATTAAAACCATAAGCATTGCATTACCATAAGATACTGCAAAGCCAAGTGAACCCCCAAGTATTGCACCAACTGCATAGTTAAGACCCATGCCTGATGCTTGCGCTAATGGCAACTTTGCTAAGAAAGCCATTAAAAGTGTACCAACAACTGCGCCAAGTGCCGTAGCCAAGAAAATTGATGGACTTGCCATTGCAGTGGTGTTTTGACTTAAAATTGCTTGTGGGTTAACAACAAGAATGTAAGCCATTGCCAAGAAGGTAACGATACCAGCAACAATTTCTTTACCGATGGTGCTACCAGATGCGGTAATACCAAAGAAAGAATCAAGTTTACCAAGGCTCTTGTTTGGAACAGTGTTTGTGTTTTGATTGTTTTCCATTTTTCCTTTTCTCCTTTTGTATTTTTATATTTTTGCCTTTCGGCTTAATACCTAAAAATTAAATCTATTAAAAGTTTTTTTCTTTTTTTAAGGCTTTTAATCTTCCCTAAACTCTGCGATATAAGGTAAATTCCTATAAAGTTCACCGCAATCTAGCCCATAGCCTATAACAAACTTATCAGGAATATCAAATAAAACCATATCTGCATCAAAATCAACTACTCTGCGTTCTTTTTTATCTAATAAAGTGACAACTTTTAGTGATAATGGATTTCTATCATTTATAATCTTATATATTTCTTTTAAGGTTCTACCCGTATCAATAATATCTTCAACGATAATAACGTGATACTTAGAAACGTCTTTATCAATATCCATAACGATATTAACTTTGCCAGTTGATTCCGTTCCGTTAAAATAACTTTTTGCGCACATAAACGCCACTTCACAAGGCACGGTTATTGCACGGCAAAGGTCTGCCATAAAAACAAAAGCGCCCTTCAAAACACTGACAAGCAAAATTGGGCGACCATCATAAGAATCGCTTATTTGTTTACCTGCTTTTTGAACTGCGTCTTTAATCTCTTTTTCAGTTATTAAAACTGATTTAATTCTATATTCAAATTCTTCTTGAGTAAAAATATCAGCCATAGCAAACTTTTCCTTTGTGAATATAGGTCAATTATAGCACATTAAAACCCCTTTTGCAATAATAAAACAAAAATTTTTAACTTCGTTAATATATTTTTTTTAATAAATATGGTTGTATTTAACATTAATTGTTGGTATAATGTATTTAACTTAAAACATTTTATATATAGGAAGTTTATGAATTTAGTTATAGTTGGCATAGGCAAAGTTGGGCAAACTTTGATTTCTAACTTTGTCAAAGAAAATCATGACGTGTTTGCTATTGACATTGATAGCAACCGTATTCAAACAATAGTTAATAAATATGACGTTAATGGTATTTCCGGTAGCGCATTAGAAAGGGACGTTCTTTTAAGTGCAGGCGTTGATAAAGCAGACTTCGTTATTTGTTGCACCACTCAAGATGAAAAGAATATTTTGTGTTGCGCACTAGCAAAAAAACTTGGCGCAAAATATACTATTGCTAGGGTTAGGGACCCTGAACTATTTAAAGAAATTGATAATATGAAAGCCGTGTTCGGTTTAGATTACTTCTTTAACCCAGAACTTCAAACGGCAAAAGAAATCATTAGCGTTTTAAAATACCCTTCAGCAATGAGTGTGGAATCTTTTTCTGACGGCAAGGCAAGTATGCTTGAATTTGCCATTACTAAGGATAGCCCACTATTAAACAAGGCTATTAAAGATATTTCTAAAGAATATGGGAATAAATTTTTGTTCGGCTTAATTAAGCGTGGGGAAGAAACTTTTATCCCACACGGCAACACTATTCTAAAAGAAAACGATTGCGTGCATTTAATTACGGCTGAAAACTTATTATATAACACAACCAAAAAGTTGCAAATTTTTAAGCGTAGCGCAAAATCGGTGTTCATTTTAGGTGGTGGTAAAATTTCATATTACCTTGCAAAAGAACTTCTTGATTCTTTTATCAGCGTTAAAATTGTTGAAAATAATTTGCAACGCGCTGAAGAGCTATCTAAAAGTTTACCAAGGGCAACAATCCTTTTCTTTGATGCTAACGACCAAGAAAATTTAGAAGAAGAAAAGTTGCAAAATAGTGATGCTTGCGTTGCCTTAACAGGTATGGATGAAGAAAACGTTATCGTTTCACTTTACGCAAAATCAAAAGGCGTTCAAAAAATCGTAACCAAAGTTGATAAAACTTCTATGGGCAATATGGTTAGCAAGTTAGGGCTTGACACCGTTGTTTCACCTAGAGATATTATTGCAAACGATATTGTTAGGTTTGTGCGTGCGCATCAATCAAGGGATACGGATAACATTAACGCTTTATATAAGCTTTACGATATTGCTGAAGCCTTAGAGTTTAGCGTTGATGAAAATTTTACAAGCGCGAATATTCCACTTAAAGATTTACCTATTAAGGATAATGTGTTAATAGGTGGTATTGTTAGAAACGGCGAATTTATTTTGCCTGAAGGTAAAACCGTTATTAAAAATAACGATAAGGTTATTATTTTAACCATTGATAAACAAATTACTGAGTTAAACCAAATTATAAAATAGTATGAATTACAAAGTTGTTTTGTCTATCTTAGGGAAAACTTTAGTTTTAGAAGCCTTGCTTTTAATATTCCCTATGTTCGTAGGCATTATTTACCAAGAAAATAATTTTTTAGCATTTTTAATACCTATTCTTGCGCTATTAGTAGTGGGTATCCCTTTAACGTTTTTAAAATCTAAAGATAATTCTCTCTACGCAAAAGAAGGGTTCGTTATCGTTTCTCTAACTTGGATATTGATGTCGCTTTTCGGGGCGTTGCCTTTTGTTATTAGTGGGGAAATTCCAAATTATATTGACGCTGTTTTTGAAACAGTTTCTGGTTTTACCACTACGGGGGCGTCTATTTTAACTTCTAGCCAAATTGAAAATATGGATAAAGGATTAATGTTTTGGCGTATGTTTACCAACTGGATAGGTGGTATGGGTATTCTAGTTTTCGTTCTTGCACTTATGCCTGCAAATAACGCAGGCGTTATGCACGTGTTCCGTTCGGAATCCCCTGGACCAAGCGCTACAAAACTTGCAACTAAACTTAGGTTTACCGCTAGAATTTTATACGGAATATATATCGTTTTAACCCTTATTCAAGTTATCTTCTTGTTGTGTGGGGGGCTTAACCTTTACGATAGTTTAACAATGTCCTTTAGTACGGCAGGAACGGGTGGCTTTAGTATTAAGGGGGACAGCGCATCTAGTTTTTCTTCTTACGTGCAAATAGTTTTGGCTGTGTTTATGTTCTTGTTTTCACTAAACTTTAACGTTTATTATCTTATCCTTATAGGCAATTTTAGTAAGGCTTTTGCTTTGGAAGAAGTTCGCGCTTTCTTTATAATGATAGTCGTGGCGACAATAGTTATTGCCCTTAATATTTATTTTGCGTTGGATAACGCCTTTTCAAGTTTTGGCGACGCTTTGAAACACTCTTTCTTTCAAGTGACTTCAATAGGTTCTTCTACGGGGCTTACAACTAAAGACTTTGCTACTTGGCCAACTTTATCTAAAGCAGTTTTATTGTTCTTGACGATTTTTGGTGCGTGTGGTGGCTCAACTGGTGGTGGATTAAAAACTTCTAGAATGATTATCTTGTTAAAATCTAGTTCAACAGACTTTAAGAAACTTATTCACCCACACGCCGTTATTACCCCTACTTTTGAAGGTGAACCTTTAGATAGCACAACGGCAAACAACGTTAAAACTTATTTTATTACTTGGGTGCTTATAGTTATTCTTTCAACCTTGCTACTTTCTATTGACGCTTATACTGACCTTTTCTCTAACTTCTCAGCAACACTTGCTTGTATCGGCAACACCGGTCCTGGCTTAACGGCGTCGGTTGGTCCTATGGCTAATTATTTTGGTTATTCTTATTTTTCAAAGATTATTCTTTCTTTGGTTATGCTAATAGGTAGATTAGAAATTTTCCCTATGCTTTTCTTATTCTTGCCAAGCACTTGGAAAAAAGGTTAATTAAAATTATTTTAATTTAAAAAATAATTATCCCCACGTTGAACGTGGGGTTTTCCCTTATCGGGTGAAACCCTATGTTTCTAGCCACCCTTGAGCAAGGGTATTGAGGTCTGCCATTTGCATTTATTTAAACGGACTCTCTGGAAAATCTATCCGTAGTTGTTCACCAAGTTTATCTTCT
>JAZRDW010000195.1:0-1849 GCA_045660505.1 Christensenellaceae bacterium
TCGTGATTTAAAGAAAGGTCAAATTGTTACGGCTGTTATTTCATCAGTTGGTGATAACGGTTTAACTTTGGCTATTAAAGATAGTAAGTATGATAGCCTATCACTTCCAAAAGAAGAAATCATGGGCGAATACAACAAAGATGAATTCCAAAAGAAAGTTGGCGAAAAAATCCGCGTTATGGTTATCGCTAAAAACCCTATTGTTTTCTCTGAAAAGGCAATGGAAAGCATTCTTAAGGAAGAAGCAGAAATTGAAGAAATTAAGAATGGTAAGATTTTTGAAGCCGTTGTTCAATCTGTAAACAAGGGCGGTCTTGATGCTAAATTTGGTAGATACGGCGTATTTATCCCAGCGTCACAAATCAAAATCGGTTTCGTTAAAGATTTAGAAAAATACGTTGGTAAAACTTTAAGGCTTAAGGCTGAAAAGGTTGAATCTAAGGGCGCTCGTCGTCAAATCGTTGCATCACAAAAGGTTATTCTAGAAGCAGAAAAGGCTGAAAGAGATGCTATTAAGGCTCAAAAAGAAGCAGAATTCTTTGCAAGCATTCAAGAAGGTGACGTTGTTTTAGGCACACCTGTTAGATTTGCTGCTTTCGGTGCTTTTATTGACGTTAATGGTTTTGATTGTTTGGCACATATTTCTGATTTGTCTTGGACTGGTTGCAACAACTGTGCTGACGTTTTAGAATTAAACAAACAAGTTGAATTTGTTATTCTTAAGATTGATGCTGAAAACAAGCGTGTTTCAGTTGGTTATAAGCAATTACAACCAAAACCTTGGGATTCAGTTGCTGAAAAGTATAAGGTTGACGACGTTGTAACTGGTAAGGTTGTTAAAATATTAAACTTTGGTGCTTTTGTTGAAATTGAAAAAGGTGTTGATGGTTTAGTTCACATTTCACAAATTTCAAACGAATGGTTAGAAAACCCTGTATCAGCACTTCAAGTTGGTCAAGAAGTTCAAGCAAAGATTTTAGAAATCAATACTGAAAAGGAAAAGATGACACTTTCTATCAAGGCTTTACTTCCTGAACCAGAAAAACCAGCAAAAGAAGAAACTAAGAAAGACAAGAACGAAGAAGAAGATTATCCAGAACTTCGTGAATGGACTGATTCTAGTGATGCTGGTGTTTCAATTGCTGAAATGCTAGGTAATAGCGAAGATAAATAATTAATTGATATGATATTAAGGCTGGCATAGTTTTGTCAGCCTATAATTTTTATATAAGAAAGGAGATTGACAATGAAAAAGAATTTTATAAGTATTTTACTTGCAGTTTTAGTGATTTTATCATCTGCAATGTTTGTTGGCTGTAATAACAGCAATAAAAACCCAGAACCTTGGGAAATCAGTAAAGATGAATGGCAACACGTTATTTCTACCGAAGGTTTTAGTGTGGAAACAATTGATAAAAATGCAGTTAATAGTTTACAAGATGGTGATTTAATTTCATTAAGTTATAAACACGTGATTGGTGTAGTTGGTTGGAATAATGCTATTTTACTTGACGTTGTATATAAAGATAGCACTTCTGATACTAACAGAAGGGAATTAAACTTGGTAAAATCAATGAAGTTAGATGGAACTTTTTCTAGTTATTTACAAAGGTCACCAGAAAATGGGGGCTACGAACAAATTAATATTACTCACGAGCAATTTGATTCACACGTTAAAAAATATTTAGATATAATAAATTACGTTGATTCTAATTATAGTAAATTTTCTAAAGATATTAGTTCATATAAATGTGATTTAGCTGAACTAAATTCATCTAGTCAAACAATTGCCGAACTTAATATTGAAGATTTCTTTGTTGGAAGGCTTCATGATTTAGTAGATATTAGT
>JAZRDW010000196.1:0-1596 GCA_045660505.1 Christensenellaceae bacterium
TATTTTTAGAGTTATGCCGTTATCACTAAACTCTTTATTTTTTAGCCACCCTTTAACCTTTCCTTCGCCTGCGTTATATGCGCAAATTGCACTTTCTAAACACTTAAATTTATCTAATAAATACCTTAAATAAAATGCGCCGTAATCAATATTTATATTCTCATTAAATATGTCAATATCTTTCTCACTATCCCCTTTTAATTTTGCTATATATTCTGCTGTTTTAGGGGTAATTTGCATAAGTCCCATTGCACCTTTTGAACTTATTGCCTTTTTATCAAAGCCACTTTCAACCTTTATAACTGCATAAATTAGGTTTTTATCTAGGTTATATTTAACAGAACTTTTTTCAACCTGTTCTATAAATTTTTGTGGGTAAATATGCGCCTTTATTAATGCCCTACCGCCAAAAATTACACCAAGAAAAATGCTTAATAATAAACTTATAAGCACAGCGTAAGTCAATATCCTTTTAAGTTGTTTTTTGATAAATAAAAACTGCATATACCCTATAAGTAGTATATACAGTTTAAGCCTAATTTATTTCAGGTTTCAATATCCATATCGCCAGTATCCGTTTGTGGGCTTATAACGTTTTTACCTTTAACGTCTAACCCAGCCATTTTTGCATCTTGCAAAATGGTTGCACGCTGAATAGAATTATTGCCGTATTTATAACGAATTTTATCAACAATTTGGTCTAAAATATCGTTTTTCTTATTTTTTTCACCATCAAAACTAAAGGTTAATTGTTCAAAGCCAAGCGTAAAATTACTTACGCAAACCCCTATTGCACGAACGGGGCGTTCCCACGAATAAATTTGCTCAAACAATTTATAGCAAGCCTTAGCAATATCTAGCGCTGATTTTGACGGAACTTCTAGGGTAGTTTGCTTTCCATACCCCATAAGTGCGTTATCCGTTATGGTAAGTTTTATGGTTTTAGCCTTGCCTAAACCACTATCCCTAAGCCTAGATGCAACCGATTCACTAAGCAATAAAATTAAGGTTTTAACTTCTTCAAAGTTAACTAAATCTTTATAAGCAGTTAAAGAATTGCCTATGCTTTTAACACATTCTTCTTGGTATTTATCAATAACAATAGAGTTATCTAAGCCGTTAGCAAATGCGTGAATAGTTTGCCCCCACGCCCCTAATAACTTTTTCAAAACTTCTAGGTCTGTATTAGCAATATCGCCTATCGTGTGAATACCTATTTGGTTTAACTTCTTTATAGTTGCCCTACCCACATAAAGCAAGTCTTCGGCAGGCAACTTCCAAACGGTATCCTTAAAGTTATCGGTAGTGATTTCAGTAATAGCGTCAGGCTTTTTCATATCCGAACCAAGTTTAGCAAAAACCTTATTAAAACTAACCCCTATGCTAACGGTAACCCCTATTTCTTCTTTAATAGCATTGCTAATTTTTTGTGCAATCTCTTTACCTGTGCCGTTAATCTTAACGCTATCCGTCACGTCAAGCCAACACTCATCTATGCCAAAAGATTCAATATGGGCGGTAAATCTTTCATAAATACTCCTTACGGCTTTTGAAACCTTTAGGTAAGAAGAAAAGTGTGCGGTAAAGGTTATTAAG
>JAZRDW010000197.1:0-10343 GCA_045660505.1 Christensenellaceae bacterium
TTTTAGAATACCCACATTACACTAGGCCACAAGAGTTTATGGGCTTAAAAGTCCCTGAAGTTTTACTTAGTGGTCACCACGAAAATATCAATAAGTGGCGTTTAGAAAAATCTCAGCAAATCACTGCGAAAAATCGCCCAGACCTTCTTGAGAAAAAGGGGGATAAATAATGAAGCATTTACAATGGTTTCCAGGGCATATGACCGCTGCAATGCGTATGATGGAAGAAAACCTAAAGGCTGTTGACGGGGTTATGATTGTTTTAGATGCGCGTGCGCCTAGGGCGTCGTTAAACGCTAAACTTGATAAGTTATTCGTTAATAAAAAAGTTTTATACGTGTTAAATAAAACCGACCTTGTTGAAGTAAGCGATTTAAAGCGCACTATTTCTGAATTCCAAAAAGAAGGGCGTGAAACGGTTGGCATTTCAGCAATGGATAAAAGGGCAATTAGTATGCTTTATAATAGAATTTTTGCCCTATTAAAAGACAAACTAGATAACTATAAAGCCAAAGGCATTTTTAGGCCTATAAGGATTATGGTGGCAGGCATACCTAACACGGGCAAATCAACCATTATAAACGCATTATCGGGCGGTAAAAAGGCTATTACGGGCGATAAAGCAGGGGTTACAAAAGGCAAACAATGGATAAGATTAAACGACTTAGAATTGCTTGATACACCAGGCACAATGCCACCTGCATTTGAGAACCAAACTTTAGCAAAACATTTAGCCTATATTGGCAGTATGAACGACGCTAATATTGATTTTGGCGACTTAGCCTTTGAACTTTTAGTTGAACTAAAAGATAAATACCCTAACCTATTAAAAGATAAGTATTCTATTGAAGATTTAGATGTGGAAACTTTAGAACTTTTTAACCAAATTTGCGTTCGCCGTGGCTTTTTAATGCGTGGTGGCGAATATGATTACGATAGGTGCGCTAAAGCCATTATTGATGACTTTAGAAAGGGTAGAATAGGTAAAATTATTCTAGACTAAGTATATAAAAACTATGGAAAAAATTGACAATTTAGAGTACGAAAGAAAGCATTATAATTTAGGCTTAAAAGCCGTTGCTGGGGTTGATGAAGTCGGGCGTGGCCCACTTGCCGGCCCTGTGGTTTGCGCAGCCGTAATTATGCCTTTAGACGATATTATTTGTGGGGTTACCGATAGCAAAAAACTTTCTGAAAAGAAAAGAAACTTCCTTGCTAAACTAATTAAAGAAAAGGCAATTTGTTATTCAATAGCGCAAATAGAACCAACTGAAATTGATGCCCTAAATATTTTGGGCGCAGTTAAAAAATGTATGGTTATGGCAGTTGAAAATTTAGCCGTTAAGCCGGATATTACCCTTGTTGACGGGGTTGATACCAACCTACCTATAAACGCTGAATACATAATTAAGGGGGACTTTAAGAGTTATTCAATAGGTTGCGCGTCAATAATAGCCAAAGTTTATAGGGATAATTTAATGGTGGAATACGCCAAAGACTACCCTGAATACGGCTTTGAAAAACATAAAGGATACGGCACTAAAATTCATATTGATAAAATTAAGGAGATAGGCCCTTGCAAATTACACAGAAAAACTTTTATAAAAAATTTTTGGGTAGAGCAGGAGAAGTAATGGCGTGTAAATTCCTTAAGAAAAAGGGATTTAGCATTCTAAAAACTAACTATAAAACTCACCTAGGTGAAATTGATATTATCGCATTAGATAAAGACGCAATTGTTTTTATAGAAGTTAAAACACGCACGGATGATGATTTTGGTTCACCAAGCGAAGCCGTTACAAAAAGAAAACAAGAAAAATATTACAAAGTTGCTAGCGAATATTTACAAAAAGAGAAAAAATTAGATAGTATTTGTAGGTTTGACGTTATAGAAATTGAAGACGGACAAATAAATCATATAATTGATGCATTTTCTATGTAAAAACGCTTGCTTAAAATAAAAAAATATGTTATTATAATAGTCGCTTTGGGCGTTCCTCTTGCAAAAAACCTGACAATGAACGCTAATTTATATGGAGGTAAAGCAAAAATGAACAGCATTATTGACGCTATTAATCAAGAAAACGTAAAGGCAAGTATTCCTGAATTTAACGTTGGTGATACCGTTAAGGTATTAGTTAAGGTTATTGAAGGTGATAGAGAAAGAATCCAAGCATTTGAAGGCGTATGTATCGCAAGAAAGCATGGTGGCATTTCTGAAACTTTTACCGTTAGAAGAATTTCTTTCGGTGTAGGCGTAGAAAAAACTTTCCCAATTCACTCACCAAAGGTTGCAGATATTCAGGTTGTTAGAAAGGGCAAGGTTCGCCGTGCTAAACTTTACTACTTACGTGCTAGAACAGGTAAAGCTGCTAAGGTTAAGGAAGTTAAGAGATAATTTAACCAAAAAATTAAAGAACTTACTGATTTCAGTAAGTTCTTTTTTTTGTTATTTTGTCAAATGATTTTTTTAAGGTAAAATATTTATTATAAATTAAGATTTTTTGTTTACTTTTACTTTAAAATAATATATAATAAACTCATAATGCCATAACATTATATATAGGCGGTTAATTTTAAGTAAAAATTTGCCTATAAATTTAACAAAAGTTTAAGGGATAAAAATGATTGCTAAAATTTCAAGTTATGCTTTAGTTGGCCTAGAAGGTAAACCTATTGAAGTGGAAGTTGACGTGAATAACGGACTTCCTGCCTTTGACGTGGTTGGGCTTGCCGATACGGCCGTTAAAGAATCTAAAGAAAGGGTGCGTTCAGCATTAAAAAATAGTGGCTTTAGTTTTCCTACTAGAAAAATTACCGCCAACCTTGCTCCAGCAGACTTAAAAAAGCAAGGCTCTATTTTAGACTTATCTTTGGCGATAGGCGTTTTGAAAGCGTGTGGGCAGTTAGTTTGCGATACTGATGGCTTTGTGTTTTTAGGCGAACTTTCTTTGGATGGTAGTTTAAGAAGAATAAACGGCGTTTTACCTATTCTTATTTCTGCTTTAGAGCAAGGCTTTAAGAAGTTTATTTTGCCTTTTGATAACCAAGTGGAAGCATCTTTTGTTAGTGGCATTGAAGTTATCCCTTGCAAAAACTTAAAAGAAGTTGTTAACCATTTATCAGGTTTAGAAGTAATTGAACCTATTAAGTATAACGAATATTTATCTAAAGAAAGCAAAAACCTTTACGATAGTGATTTATCTTTTGTAAAAGGTCAAGCGGTGGCAAAGCGTGCCTTAGAAGTTGCTGTATCCGGTGGGCATAACCTTTTATTTGTGGGTGCGCCTGGTACGGGTAAAACCATGCTTGCAAAATGTATTCCAACCATAATGCCTGATATGACTAGTGAAGAAGCCTTGGAAACAACTAAAATTCACTCAGTTGCAGGTATGCTTAAAGATAGTGATGGTATTGTTTATTCCCGTCCGTTTAGAAGCCCACACCACACGGCAACGATTGTTGCTATGGCTGGTGGTGGAAAGGACGTTAAGCCTGGCGAAATTAGTTTGGCGCATAACGGCGTGTTGTTTTTAGATGAAATGCCTGAATATGCACGCTCTACCTTAGAAGCCTTACGCCAACCTTTGGAAGACGGGGTTATTTCAGTTTCTAGGGCAGTAGGTAAAATTGATTACCCTGCAAACTTTATGCTTTGTGGCAGTATGAACCCATGCCCATGTGGGAATTATGGTAGTGCAGATAAAATTTGCACCTGTTCACCAACACAAATTCAAAAATACAAGGCTAAAATTTCCGGCCCACTTTTAGATAGAATTGATATTCAGGTGGAAGTTGATAGCGTAAAATACGCAGAGTTATCAGATAACACTTTATCCGAAAGTTCTGCTACCGTTAGGGAAAGGGTTAATAGAACAAGGTTAATCCAAAAAAATCGCTTTGCTGAAGATGGAATATTAACTAATAGCGATATGGGAGAGCGACAAATTAAAAAATATTGTAAGTTAGATAAAGAGTGTGAAGATATTTTGCAATCTGCATACGATACCTTGCATTTATCACCTAGGGCAAGAAGTAGAATTATTAAAGTTGCTAGAACTATTGCCGATATGGAATTATTTGATAATATCCGTAAGGAACATATTTTAGAAGCCATTTCTTATCGCCATTGGCACGGAAACTGATAATGAAAAAATATTTAGATATTGAAAAGTGTATAGTTTGGCTAGATAGTTTTTTAGGCTTTGAATATAAGCACAAAAAGATTATTGTTGATAGTGTTGATGAAAGCACTTCTATAAGTGAATTTATTTCTTTGGTAAAAGAATATATTAAACTTAACTTAGGGGATAAGGAAAATTTAGGTTTACTTTCATCTTTTAGTAGTGAATATATTAACTTTTTAATTGAAAATCTAAATAAAAATAATATTAAAATAACCACTTATCTATCAAGTGATTATCCACAAAGTTTATTTGAAATTGATTGCCCACCTATAGTTTTATACTATAGAGGGAATATTGATTTAGTTAACGGGGATACTTTTGCTATTGTTGGCAGTAGAAAAAGTTTGCCACTTTCAATATCTTTAACTAAAAACTACGCTAAAGAACTTTTAGCATCATCTTTTACCTTAATAACGGGCATTGCTGAAGGTGTTGATACGGCAGTTTTAACAACTGCGTTAGAAAATAATGGCAAAGTTATTTCAGTTGTTGCAGGTGGGCTAAATAATATTTACCCTAAAAAGAACTTTGAACTATTAGAAGAAGTTAGTAAGGGTGGTTTAGTTTTAAGTGAATATCCACCACAAGTTCAACCTAAACCCTTTCACTTCCCTATAAGGAACAGAATTATTGCAGGGTTATCAAAGGGCGTGTTGATAGTTAGTGGTTCTATTAAAAGTGGAACGCTTTACACGGCTGAATACGCAAATGATTATAATAAAGATTTATTTGCCATACCTTATAGTGTGGGTGTGCCGTCTGGGGCAGGGTGTAACGACCTTATTAAAAAGGGCGCACTTTTAACAGATAGCCCGCTTGATATTATTAATTTTTATGGCAAAAATAAAGAAAAACAAAAGGTAATTTTATCTAACGAAGAAAAAGAGATTATTTCACTTTTATCTGACGGCGGATTACATATAGAAAAAATTTCTAGTTTGCTAAACAAACAAGTATTTTTAATTACCCCTATTTTATCGGTGTTAGAAATTAAAGGTTTAGTATTAAAAAGCGGAAATATTTACCAACTTACTCGTAACGACTTGGAGGTTTAAATGCATTTAATTATAGTGGAATCACCACATAAAGCAAAAACTATTGAAAAATTTTTGAAAGGCGAATATAAGGTTGAAGCATCAAAAGGGCATATTAGGGATTTACCTGTAAACTATATGGGTATTAATATTGCCAACAATTTTGAACCACACTACGTTATTTCACCTGAAAAGAAACAAGATATAAAAAGATTAGAACTTGCAACCAAGAAAGCAGATAAAGTTTTTCTTGCAACCGACCCGGATAGAGAAGGGGAAGCAATTTCTTGGCACTTAGCACAAGTTTTAGGGCTTGATGCTAACGACGCTATTAGAATTGAGTTTAACGAAATTTCTGAAAAGGCCGTTAAAACTGCTTTGAGTAATCCAAGAAAAATTGATAATAATTTAGTTGATGCGCAACAAGCAAGAAGGGTTTTAGATAGGCTAGTGGGTTATAGTATTTCACCTGCGGCAAGTTCAAGGTTAAACGATAATCTTTCAGCAGGAAGGGTGCAATCAGTTGCATTAAAACTTGTCGTTGATAGGGAAAGGGAAATTGTAAACTTTAAGCCACAAGAATACTGGAACTTAAAAGCAGACCTTAAACCAAGGGATAAGGATAACTTTAAGGTTTTATTAGTTGAAAAGGCTGGCAAAAAGTTTAAACCATCAAACGAAGAACAAGCCTTAGCAGTTGAAAACGAATTAAAAAATTCACAATTTTTTGTTAAAAACATTAAGCGAAGCGTAATGAAAACGCACGCCCCAGCACCTTATATTACTTCTACACTGCAACAAGATGGTTCTATTAGGCTTAATCTAACTGCACCACAAGTTATGCAAATTGCGCAAAGACTTTACGAAGGTGTTGAAACCCCTTACGGGCATTTAGCGTTGATTACCTATATGAGAACGGATAGCGTGCGTATTTCTAGTGAAGCGCAAAAGTCAGCGTTAAACTATATTGAAAAGGTTTACGGCAAAGAATATTTACCAGCAAAACCTAATATTTATAGGGCAAAAAAGGACGCTCAAGACGCCCACGAAGCAATCCGCCCTATTGATATTAATAGAACGCCTGAAAGTTTAAAAGATATTTTGGATAAAAATCAATATAAACTTTATAAACTTATTTACGAACGCTTTATCGCTTCCCAAATGGCTGAAGCACAATACGACAGCATTGCCGTTGACGTAGGGGCTAGTGATTACACCTTAAAGACAAGTGGCAAAACTTTAATCTTTAAGGGCTACCTTGCCGTTTATGATGATACTAAAAAGCAAGAAGATGAAGAAAGTGGCAACGCATTACTTCCAAACCTAACTGAAAATGAATTGTTAGATTTATTATCACTTCAAAAAGAACAAAAGTTCACAAAGCCACCCGTTCGCTATACTGAAGCAACGCTAATTAAAACAATGGAAGATAAGGGGATAGGTAGACCGTCAACTTACGCTACCATAATGGCAAAACTTTCTGATAAAAAGCACGAATACGTTAGAAAAGAAAAGAAGTATTTAGTGCCTAACGATATAAGTTTTAGTTTAATTGATTTCCTTGTTAAATATTTTTCTGATATTATGAATATTTCTTTCACGGCAAAAATGGAAGAAGATTTAGACGATATAGGTCAAGGCGGAAAGGACTGGCGTAAACTTATTGCTGAATTTTACACCCCTTTCTATAATCAATTACAAGATAGCAAGGTGACCGAAGTAATTTGTGATAAATGTGGTTCGCCTATGATTATCAATAGTGGTAAATACGGCAACTACTATGCTTGTTCAAATTACCCAAAATGTCAAAACATTAAGGCAGTTAACGAAAAGGTGACAATCCCAACCGATAAAATTTGCGCTAAATGTGGAAAAATGATGGTTGAAAGGGAAGGTAAGTTTGGTAAGTTCCTTGCTTGTTCAAATTACCCTGTATGCAAAAATACCATTAGTCTAACCGAAAGCGTGGGTATTTGCCCAGACTGTGGTAGGCCAACCAAGAAAATGACTAGCCGTGGTGGAAAGGTGTTCTATGGCTGTTCAGGTTATCCAACCTGTAAGTTTATGAGTTGGGATATTCCAACAGGTAAAAAATGTGCCGACTGTGGAAGTTTTTTAATTGAAGTTGACGGCAAGATTAAATGTTCAAATAAAAAGTGTAAAAATGGATAAAAATAAAACGGTTAAAGTTATCGGTGGTGGCTTAGCAGGTGCAGAAGCATCTTACTATTTAGCAAACCACGGCATAAAGGTTAAACTTTACGATATTAAACCAACTGAATTTACCCCTGCGCATAAAAGCCAAAATTATGGGGAATTAGTTTGTTCTAATTCACTAAAAAGCAACGATATTTTTGGCAACGCATCAGGCTTAATGAAAGAAGAAATGCGTATGCTAGGTTCACTTATCATTGAAGCGGGGGATAAAACCCGTGTTCCTGCAGGGAACGCGTTAGCAGTTGATAGGGAAAAGTTTTCTGAATATATAACTGATAAAATTAAAAATCACCCTAATATTGAGTGTATAAATCAACGAATTGATGAAATTAACTTTGATGAATACACAATTATAGCAACAGGGCCACTCACTACTTCTAATTTAGCAAATTCTATAAAAAAAGTGGTGGGCGAAGGGTTATGTTTTTTTGACGCATCAGCACCAATCGTGGACTTTGAAAGTATTGATATGGATAATGCTTTTTTTGGCGATAGGTGGGATAAAGGGAACGGCGACCATATTAATTGCCCTATGGATAAAGATGAATACATAGCCTTTATTGACGCGCTAACTTCTGCTGAAAAGGCAAAACTACACGGTTTTGAAAATTCAGCCGTATTTGAAGGGTGTATGCCTATTGAAGTTATGGCAACTAGGGGGCAAGATACTCTTAGGTTTGGTCCGTTAAAGCCTGCAGGCTTAACCAACCCTAAAACGGGAAGATGGCCTTACGCATGCTTGCAACTAAGAAGGGAAGATGAAAATGGAACTATGTATAACTTAGTGGGTTTTCAAACAAATCTTCTTTGGGGGGAACAAAAGAAAGTATTTTCTTTAATACCTGCCCTAAAGAACGCCGAATATTTAAGGTTTGGCGTTATGCATAGAAACACTTTCATAAATTCGCCAAAAGTTTTAGATAAAACCTTTTGCTTAAAAGAACGTAAAAAGACTTATTTTGCAGGGCAAATAACCGGTGTTGAAGGGTATGTGGAAAGTGCAGGCTCGGGGTTATTATCAGCAATTTATTTAGAGCGTGCAATAAATAATAAAGAGCAAGTTTTAATTTCAGAAAAAACGGCTTTAGGCTCTTTAATTAAATATATAACTACTGAAAATAAAGATTTTCAACCTATGAACGCAAACTTTGGGATATTGCCACCCCTTGATAAAATCGTTAGGGACAAGGCTCAAAGAAAGCGAGAACAGGCTGAACGAAGTTTAAGTGAAATTTCTGTTTTTAAGGAGAAAATTAATAATGATTAAATTTATGGGTACAACCATTTGTGCAGTTAAAAAAGATGGTAAAACGGCAATCGCTGGGGACGGGCAAGTGACCTTTTCTGAATCAGTTGTATTTAAGAATAACGCCGTTAAGGTTAGAAGAATTTATAACGGGCAAGTTATTTTAGGGTTTGCAGGCTCTGTTTCAGATGCTTTCTCTCTATCAGAACGCTTTGAAGAAATGCTTAATAAATATTCAGGTAATTTAATGCGTTCAGCAGTAGAATTAGCAGAACTTTGGAGAACGGATAAGGCAAGGAAACTTGAAGCAATGATGATAACTGCTGATAAAGATACCCTTTTGATTATTTCAGGCACAGGGGAAGTTATTGAACCGGACGGCGGTGTTTGCGCAATCGGTAGCGGTGGAAATTACGCATTAGCGGCAGCAAGGGCTTTAAGGCAAGAAACTGACTATTCTGCTGAAGAAATTGTTAAAAAGTCATTAAAGATTGCAAGTGAAATTTGCGTGTTCACAAACGATAATATTACTTGTGAAGTTATTTAAGGGGGCTAAACAAAATGAATTTAAGTCCAAAACAAATTGTTAATGAATTAGATAAATATATTATAGGGCAAGATAAGGCTAAAAAAGCCGTTGCTATCGCTTTAAGGAATAGGTATAGAAGAAGTATGCTTTCTTTAGAAGAGATGCAAGAAATTACCCCAAAAAATATTATTATGAAAGGTCCTACGGGGGTTGGTAAAACTGAAATTGCAAGGCGTTTAGCAAAACTTGTTGGCGCACCTTTCGTTAAGGTTGAAGCAACTAAATATACCGAAGTTGGCTACGTTGGTAGGGACGTTGAGTCTATGATAAGGGATTTGGTTGAGTGTGCCGTTAGACTTGTTAAGGAAGAAAGATTTAATAAGGTTACCGAAAAAGCAGGTAGCGTTGTTGATAATAAGTTGGTTAAAATTTTAGCCGAAATTCGCAAACTTGATAAGGGCGAAACCCCACAAGATATTTTTGAAAAGAATTTACTTGAAGGGTTAAAGAAAGGTTATTTTGATAACGAAGTTATTGAAATTGAACTTGTGGATAACCCAAAACCTATGGAATTAGTTCCAGGTGGCGCTGAAATTTCAATCGGCAGTATTTTTGGCGATATGATGCCAAAGAAGAAAAAGAAAAGGAAACTTTCTGTTAAGGAAGCAAGAAAACTTTTATTGCAAGAAGAAGCCGATAAGTTAATTGATAACGATTCAGTTAACGAAGAAGCAATCCGCCGTGCTGAAAACGAAGGTATCATTTTCATAGATGAAATTGATAAAATTGCCGCTAAAAGTTCAAAGAGTAGTGGACAAGACGTTTCTAGGGAAGGCGTACAAAGGGATATTTTACCTATTGTAGAAGGTTCAACCGTTATGACAAAATACGGCGCAATTAAAACTGATTACATTTTGTTTATTGCGGCAGGTGCTTTCCATATTTCAAAGGTAAGCGATTTAATCCCTGAATTGCAAGGTAGGTTCCCAATTTTAGTTGAACTTAACAGTTTAACTAGGGAAGACTTTATTAAAATTTTAACTACCCCAAGGAACGCAATAACATTACAATATGCAACGCTATTACAAGTTGACGGCGTGGACTTAAAGTTTACTGAAGATGCTATTAAT
>JAZRDW010000198.1:0-3154 GCA_045660505.1 Christensenellaceae bacterium
GATACTTACTATATATTTAAAGATAGTTTTAATTTTTCTGGCGAAAAAACCCTTCTTTTTCTTTCATGTGAAACTAATGCAATAGCAAAAGTTAATGGCAAAAGGGTATTGTTTGGGCATTTTGCCGGCTATCCTTTTGAAAAATATTATGAAGAAATTGATATAACAAAATATCTTGTTAATGGTGAAAACAGCCTTGAAATCACCGTGTTTTACGAAGGTTTAAATTCTTCAACCCACATAGATGACGGCGCAGGGCTTATTTATAGCGTTGTTAGTGGGGAAGAAGAAGTTGCTTTCTCAAGCAAAAACACTAAATACGCATTGAGTACGGAATATATAAGTGGAACTAAAAGGTTATTATCAATACAAATAGGTTATGCGCAAACAATGGAAAACGCTTTAGCCCCGGTTGATTTTAAGAACGCAGTAGAAACAGGTAGGCAAGTTAAGTTAACTTTACGCCCTGTTGATATGCTTATTGAAGGGCCTTTCCAACAAGCAGAAAAGATTAGTGAAAAGGTTTTTGATTTAGGCAAAGAAAGTTGTGGTTATTTTAGCGTTGCTTTTGACTGCGAAGAAGATTGCGTTGTTAACCTTAGTTATGGTGAATATTTAGATAACGGCAAGGTAAATAGGATTTTACCAGGTGGATACCTAAATGCAGGTAGGGATTTTTCTTTTGAATTTATTTGCAAAAAAGGATATAACGAATTTGAACCTTATTTTACTAGAATGGCAGGTAGGTATTTGCAAGTTGAAAGTACAGGGAAAATGCAAATTAAAAAACTTGGCATAATTCCAACCGACCAAACGGTGACCGAAAAGCCAAGGTTTTTAAGCGGTATTGAAGAAAAGATTTACGATACTTGTATTCGCACCCTAAAACTTTGCATGCACGAACATTATGAAGATTGCCCTTGGCGTGAACAATCACTATATTCACTAGATAGCCGTAACCAAATGCTATGTGGCTATTATGCGTTTAACGAAACTAAATATCAAAGGGAAAACTTGGTGTTTATTTCAAAAGGCACTAGACCTGACGGACTTTTAGAATTAACTTATCCATCAGTTGAATTCCCAGCAATTCCATTTTTCTCACTAACTTTTGTAGTTGCAGTTTGGGAATATATTGAACACACTAACGACACAACTATTATAGGCGAAGTTTTCCCTGTGATAGAAAAAATAATGCAAATCTTTACCGATAGGATAGATGAAAACGACCTATTGCTTAACTTTGACGCACCATACTGGAACTTCTACGAATGGTCTAAAGGTAGCAGTAATGATAACGAACTTATCCCAGGTGCAGTAAGGGCAATTAAACACGATTTAATACTTAACGCAGCATACTGCTTTGCATTTGAAAGGTATAGTAAAATTTTAGCGTGCATAGATAAAAAGGTTGAAGATAAAACCGCAAGCATTAAAAAAGCCATTGAAAAAACTTTCTATGATAAAGATAAAAACTTATACTTCTTATCAGATGAAGGGGATAAAATCTATTCACAACTAGGCAATGCTTTTGCATGCTTAATAGGTTTAGGCAATACGGGAATAATAGAAAAGATTAAGATAGATGAAAGCCTAGTTCCAGCAACCCTTTCTATGAAAGGCTTTGTTTACGACGCTATTTTAGACGGCGACAAACAAAATGAAGAGTTCGTGCTTTCTGAAATTAAAGAAACCTATTCATATATGCTATCTAAAGGGGCAACTTCTTTCTGGGAAGTTATTGACGGCGTTGAATCAAGTAAGGCAATGAGTTTGTGCCACGGGTGGAGTGCAATACCAGTATATTACTACAACAAATTATTAAAGAAAAATTAAATAAATTGAGTATTGAATTGATATAAATATATACATAAAATCAAAAATATACTACTTTAAGTCAATTTTACATATAGAAAAAATTTTACCTATAATGTATAATTGACTTAATTGATTTTTTTTTGAGATTTAAGGAGAAAGCAATGGAAAAATTTAGTTTAAACGGAACGTGGAAATTAAAGGGTGGCAAGTATGATACTGAAGGAAAAATTCCTGGTTCAGTTTATTCAATATTATTAGCAAACAACCTTATGGAAGACCCATATTATAGGGATAATGAATTAAAAGCGCTTGAAATTACGGATAATGATTTTGAGTTTTCTAGGAAATTTAATTTTAAGTGATAACTATTTTGATATGAACAAAGGCGAAGTTGTTGTTAGTGTGTTAGAAGGCAATACTAAGGGCTTAAAAGTAAGGTCTGTTTACGATATTAAGTAAAATAAAAACAAAAATAAAACTGCGTAAAATTTTACGCAGTTTTTTGTTTTGTTTTGTTCGTTTATAAATGCTTTAATTAGAAAAGTGAAGGTGTTTTATACTTTCTTTTATATTCGGTTGGTGATATATTGTATTCTAACTTAAAAGACTTATTAAAATAACTCATAGTAAAAATGCCACATCTTTCAGCAATTTCAGCAATTTTCATTTTAGAAGATTTTAATAGCATAGTTGCATACCTAAGTTTATTTTTTAAGAATAATTTATTTGGACTTTCTAAGCCGTGTTTATTAAATAAACGAATAATATGCTCGTGTGAGTAAAATATTTTTTTGCAAATATCCATAATAGTAAGTGAAAAGTTTGCAGGGTTATTTAATTCAATTAAAACTTCTTGCACAACTGTAGGTATATCATTTTTGCAAGTTGCTGATAGGTTATTTTTTAATATTAAATTTTTAATAAACGTAAAAATTATAATTTTAAGGTAAAACTCATATTTATTATTATCAGATATGCTTGCTTGCAATAATTGAATAAATTGGCTAATTTCTTGCACTTCGCCCGTGCTTAATTGAATTTTTATTATAGGTTCTGAAATAATTTTATCAATATCTTCATTATAATAATAATTAAAAATATTTTTTAGATATTCATAGTCAATAACAAAGTTATATAAAAAGAAGTTTTTATTAGCATCAGCAAGTGCTTGGTGTTCACATTCAGGCCTAACAATGCAAACTTCATTTTTATTCATACGGATAGATTTGCCGTTGCCTATTTGCACAAGTGAACCTGCTTGCAAAAAGTCAAAGTCAAAAAAAGTGTGCGTGTGCAATTCTGAAGAAAATGAAGTGCTGTCAAGAATATGAACGCC
>JAZRDW010000199.1:0-1538 GCA_045660505.1 Christensenellaceae bacterium
CCCCACGAATTGAATATTCACCACTAGTTAACTTGCCACTAATTAAAATTCTATCCTGTTGTATTTGGCTTTTTACTCCGTGCTTACTAAAAACAGAAAACAACTCTTCATTAGGTCTAGAAAGAAGTTTACCATGCCCTAAAAAAGTGTATTCCCCACCAAGACAAGCGCATAATGGCAACAAAAACCTTAAGGTAGAACCAGATTCCCCACAATCAAGTTGGTTGTTTTTTTCTAAAAGTGAATTTAAGCAATTTTCAGTTGCAAGAATATCTTGTGATTTAACGCCACTAATATTAGAAATTTTATTCCCTGCTAAAAAGTTGCAAATAGAAATTCTATGTGCGTATGATTTAGATACTATTGCTTTAATTTTGCCACTTAAAAGGGATTTTTCAACCTTTACTTTCAAGTTAAATACCCCCAAAGTTCGTTTATATTAACTTTCACAAGTTTACAATCTCCTATGCCGTAAACCATAACTAAAGTGATATTTTCGCCACTACGCTTTTTATCGCTTAAAGAAACTTTGCAAAGTTTTTTAATTGGGTAAATATTTTGTTCTTCCCCTAAAACCTTTGTAATTAGGCTAACGATTTTATTATATTCTTCTTTATCCAAATAGCCGTGTTTTAAGGAATTATCAACAATAATTCTTAACCCTAAACTAACGGCTTTCCCGTGTGAAATAGAATATTTAGAAAGTTTTTCTATTCCGTGCGCCATAGTATGCCCTAAGTTAAGTAGTTTACGCGCGCTATTTTCAAACTCATCTAACTCAACAATATTTTTCTTATATTCAATACATAGTGCAACTAACTTAGTTAAATCAAAATTATCTTTGGCAAAATAGTTATAAATGTTTTTATCTAAGATTGCATATTTAAGCATTTCCCCTAAGCCACAATCAAATTGTTCTTTAGGTAAAGAAGATAAAATTTTGCAATCGCAAATTACTAAAGACGGTTGAAAGAAAGCGCCTACTAAATTTTTGCCACTAGGTAAATCAACGGCAGTTTTTCCACCAACAGAAGAATCTATTTGTGATAAAAGCGTGGTTGGAATTTGCACGCACTTTATTCCCCTAAGATAGGTTGCTGATGCAAAGCCACTAATATCGCCAACAACCCCACCGCCCAAAGCAACAACTAAATCGGTACGGGTTAATTGATTTTCTGCTAAAAACTCTAAAATTTTAGAATAGGTTTTAATGTTTTTACTCTTTTCGCCGTTCTTAAAAACAAACTTTAGCAAGGTATAGCCTTGTTCGGCAAGTGAATTTTCAACTACTTTAGAGTAGAGAGCGTCAACGATATCGTCGGTAATAATAGCAACCTTACATTTTGGCACAACGCCACTAATAAGAGCGCCGGTATTTTTTAAAATATCTTGCCCAACCAAAACTTCGTATGATTTAGAAGCATTTACTTTTATTGAAGTTAGGCAATTATTTACCATCATCTTTCTTCCCCCTACGCATTTTTTCTGAAAGCAATTTTTTCTCATTACCATCAGCAAGTAAGTCTTTCATTTTATCA
>JAZRDW010000200.1:0-2294 GCA_045660505.1 Christensenellaceae bacterium
TTTTTAAGTTCTGAAAAAATATCTTTAATCTTACCACCTAGTTTTTTGAAAAACCCGTCTTTCTTCTCTTTCTTTTCTTTTTTCTTAGTGGTTTTTGTTTCTTTTTCTTTAGGTGCCTTTTCGTTAGTTTGAACGAAATCACCTTGCGCTTCAGTTTTTGCTATTTTCATTGCGCTTGCCCCTTAAATTTTCTAAGCCCGTTTTGGGCTAATTTTTATAGCGAAAAAATTATTTCGCTTCCTTGTGTACCGTATGCTTTTTGCAGAATTTGCAATACTTATTCATTTCTAATCTTTCAGTATCGTTTTTCTTGTTTTTAAAAGTATCGTAATTCCTTTGCTTACATTCAGTACATGCTAAAGTAATCTTTGCTCTTGCGCCTTTTGCTGCCATAATGCACCTTCCGAACATCAAAAAATTACACCCCGAATACGAGATGCTAATTGATTTTACCAAATATAAACATTAATGTCAAGTTTTTTTAGGGTTTTTTGCAAATATTTTAAACAAAATTATACCTTTTTTGCACTAAAACTATATTTAGCAGTTAAATGAAAAAATCTAACACAATATATTGATTTTACCGTGTTAGATTTATTATAAATATTTATCAATTTTAGCGTAAAAATCGCCTTTTTCTAATATTTTCCCTATTTTTTCTTGCGAAAGTGTGGCAATTACTTTATCTTCATCAAAAACGGCAACTTCATTAACCGAACTTTCATCAAGGATAGAAAGAAGCCTTTTAACCGTAGCGCTTTTATGCAATGCGTGTTTTTTATAAGGCAGCCCCTTAAGCAGTTTTTCTTTGGATAAAACCGAATATAACATTATATATTTATTTTCCTTATTATTAGAAAGCGCACCAAACAAAACGAACAAGGAAAAGAACAATAACGATATGTTTATTTGAAAAAATATTGATGCAATAAACAAACACAATAAAACTACCGAAAAGGTTAAGCCTATCGCCTTACTTATCTTAATTGCCTTTTCACTACCGAGCGCGCCTTTTAGACTTGCAGAAAGCACCCTTCCCCCATCTAAAGGGAATATAGGCAAAAAGTTAACTATGGCTAGTGAAAAGTTTATTTCAGCAACAATATCGGTAAATGCATAAGTTTCAGGAAACACCCACCAAAGCGCAAGAAAAAATAGCCCTATTGAAAGGTTAATTAAAGGACCTGCAAGGGCTATTTTAATTTCATCACGAGAATTTAGGGCATCAATATTCCCCGTAACCACAGCGCCGTAAGGCATAAGAGTAATTTTATTAAGTTTATATCCCAACTTACTTGCGCTAAACGAATGCCCTAATTCGTGAATTAACGCACTAATAGTGCAAATAACAAATCTAAAAATTCTGCCCGTTAACGCATAGTAAAGCCCAAAGGCAAAAGTTAAGGGGTGAATACTTAAGTTTATACTGCCCATATAACGGCATCATCAACCACTTGATAATTTGCAATAATTTGGTTAGTGCTATCAACAAAACACATTGTTGCACTCTCTAACACAAACCCAACTGGGATATTGTGATAAATGCTTTGGTTAAGCCCTGCGTAAGCATAATTAAGACCTTTAAGAAGTGATTTAAAGTTAGTGCCGTGTGTAATTTCAATAGTATAAGTTCCGTCTTCTTCTTGTTGGCACATACTAACAACCCCATCACAAGGCGAATAAATACTGCCCTTGCCAGAAAGGGTCATAACCCCGTCGCTAATAGTCATAGAAGAATTGTTATCAAGTGAAATTACGGGTGCAAAGTCATCAAACTCTCTAGTGTCAACACTTTCAGTTTGGTTAAAGTTTAACACGCTTCTTAAAAATACGTTAATCCCACTATCCACGTAAAGGGCGTTAGTTAAAAATATTGTTGCAATTAGCACCCCTATTATTGCTAGTTGAACGCCTATAATAGAAATTTTTCTTTTCTTTTTAGGTGCAACTGAAACGATTGCCGTACTTTCTGGCGCTAGACTTTCTTCTTCATTTTCTAAAGGAAATTCATTTTCAAGTTGGGTAGTGGCAATTTCTTCTTCAGTTGAAAGGTTTTGACTTTCAATAGGCTCAACTGTGTTTTCAGTTATTTCAGCATTAACTTTATCAACAAGTTCTTGCTTAATTTGTTCGTGTGGTTTTTTCTTTCTTCTAAACCACCTTTTCTTTTCTTCTTTAAAGATAATACTACAAGTGTTTGCAGGGATTTCAAGCATAGTAGCGTATTGCAATTTTTTATCCATAATTTTCTCCTCTTTTAACTTATCTAAAAAAAATATATGTTTAATCTTTTT
>JAZRDW010000201.1:0-9132 GCA_045660505.1 Christensenellaceae bacterium
TTTTTGTTTTTGCTCTTTTTGTTTTACATTTTTGTAAAACAAATAATGCCCGATATTGCCCGTTTTAGAAAAAATTCCCCAAGCAATTTTATCAATGCCGTCAAGGCTTTGATTATCGTTAAACTCGTCCATATCGCCCTCCTTTATATTAGTGTGGGCGGTATATAAAAAAATTATGTAAAAAGGCGGAGATACGTCCGCCTTTTAGCATTTAATTATCTTTGAACTCTACCAGACGCGTCGCCACCGGCAAGGGTTTTAACTTCGCTAACTGATACCATGTTGTAGTCGCCTTCAACAGAGTGCTTTAAGCAAGATGCAGCAACGGCAAATTCAATAGCCTTTTGCGCATCATAACCATTACATAATGAATAAATTAAACCTGCGCCAAAACTATCGCCACCACCAACTCTATCAACAATATGCATACTATACTTTTTAGAGAAAGTTGCCTTACCATCAGTATAAAGCATTGCAGACCAGTCGTTATCGTTTGCTGATTTACTTTCCCTTAAGGTGATTGCTACGCCCTTAAAGTTAAATCTTTTAGTAAGTTTTTCAGCAACTGAAATATAACCGTCCCTATCAAGTTTACCACCGTAAATATCGGTGTTATCTGCTTCAATACCAAACACGTCTTTAGCATCTTCTTCATTAGCAATGCAGTAATCAATATATTCACAAAGTTCGCCCATAACCTTGCCTGCTTTTTCTTTAGACCATAATTTTTTTCTAAAGTTTAAGTCACAAGAAATGGTTATACCCTTTTCTTTTGCCTTTTTAACTGCTATTAAGCATATATCTGCCATGCTATCTGAAAGTGCTGGGGTAATACCTGTAAAGTGGAACCAAGACACCCCGTCAAAAATCTTATCCCAGTCAAAATCACTTTCGCTTGCCATAGCAATTGATGAATAAGCCCTATCGTAAATAACTTTACTTGGGCGTTGGCTTGCGCCCTTTTCACAATAGTAAATACCAACTCTATCGCCACCACGAACGATTTTAGAAGTATCAACGCCAAACTTTCTTAAACTATTAACGGCACTTTGACCTATTTCGTGGTCAGGAAGTTTAGAAACAAAACTAACGTCTAAACCATAGTTTGCTAAAGAAACGGCTACGTTTGCTTCAGCACCACCAAAGGTTGCTTCTAATTTATCACTTTGAACAAATCTTAAATAATTTTCTGGGGCAAGGCGAAGCATTAATTCGCCAAAAGTAACTACTTTTTTCATCTTATTATTCTCCTATCTTTTTAAGTGCATCATCAACAAAGAAACTGCCACCAACGGCAAATACCTTTTCAAACGCTAAAAATTCATCTAAATTATCTTTATTAACCCCACCTGTTGGAATAAATTTAACTTGTGGGAATGGTGCTGAAAGTGCCTTTAATGCCTTTAAGCCACCATATACGTTTGCTGGGAAAAATTTAACGATATTAATGCCAAGGTCTAGCGCCGCCATAATTTCAGTTGGGGTTACACAACCTGGATAATATGGAATATTTTGTTCTTTACAATAAATAGCAACTTCTTTTGAAAGACCAGGGCTTACGATAAATTTAGAACCTGCTTTAATTGCCCTTTCACATTGTTCTTTATTGATAACTGTGCCTGCACCGATATTCATATCAGGGTAATTTTTTACCGCATACTTGATAGCGTCTTCTGCACAAGCGGTACGGAAAGTGATTTCCGCACAGTTTATTCCATCATTTTTTAACGCCGTTAAAATTTTATCTGTATCACTTAATTCTTTAATAACCACTACTGGTATTTTTTTATCCATAAATAACTCCTTTAACGTTATTATAACTAATATCTAAAGCAATGTCAATTGCATCTTTAAGGTTATATTCGCCCTTATCAACCAAATCGCCTAAATAATCTGCTAATAGTCTTCTAAAGAAATCAAAACGAACGTAAGAAGAGAAACTTCTGGAGTCGGTTAGCATACCTAAAGAAGTGCCAAGTGCTGAATATTCTGCTAAAGTTTTCAAGTTCTTTCTAATACCGCAAACGGTATCGTTAAACCACCAAGCAGCACCCATTCTAACCTTTCTAAATGCACCTGTAATTGCAGTTAACGCACTTAAATTATTATCATTTAAGGTGTATAAAACTATTTCTGGGCGTTCACTATCACTAAACTTTGCCAAGAAGTTAATAACGTCCTTAACAGGTTGTTCTTCGGCAATAAGGTCAAAGCCAGAGTCTACACCACATTCTTTAAACATTTCTGGGTTATTATTTCTAATAACAGAGAAGTGAATTTGCATAACCATATTTCTTTTTGCGTATTCTTTTGCTAAAAATACTAAAATATAGCCAAAGAGCGCATCTTTTTCTTCACAAGTTAAACTATCTCTCTTTTCAAAGTAAAGGGTTGCTTGTTCTTTTGTTGCATAGTTTTTAGGGAATTTTTCAAAGCCGTGGTCAGAAATTCTACAATTCTTTTCCACAAAGAAATCTAGCCTATTAACTAAAGCATTTTCTAATGCATCTAAACTATCAATTTTAATACCTGACGCACTTTCAAGTTTCTTTAGATATTCACTATCTAATGAGTAAACCTTATCTGGTCTAAAGGTTGGTGAAACGGTTGTTTTACCAAATACGCCGTGACTATCTAGACTATCAATAGGGTCGTCAGTAGTGGCAACGTATTCAACCTTAAATTTATTTAATAAGGTTGAAACCTTTATATCTTTTAATACTTGGTTTGCTTTTTCATAAATTCTTTCAGCACTTTCTTTATTAAGTGGTTCGGTAATACCAAAAACTGCACTTAATTCCATATGCGTCCAGTAATATAAAGCGTTGCCTACAACTTTAGGTAAAATTTCAGCATATTTAATAAACTTTTCCTTAAAAGAAGCATTACCGGTAATATAATATTCATCAACCCCACAAAGGCGCATTGCACGCCATTTATAGTGGTCGCCGGCAAGCCAAAGTTCGCCTATATCTGAAAAACTAGCATCATTTTTAATTTTAGTTTGGTCTAAATGACAATGATAATCTATGATAGGTAAATCTTTTACGGCTTTATAAATAGCCTTTGCTGATTTCCCACCAAGAAAAAGGTCTGCACCAAAAAACTTTTTCATTATTATACTCCACTATATGCTGAAAAACCACCGTCAACAGGGATAATAGTGCCTGTTACAAAACCACTTGCACTATCATCAGCAAGCCATAAAAGAGTGCCTAATAAATCAGAAATTTCACCAAACTTATTCATAGGTGTTCCCCTAAGAATTTTGTTTGTTCTAGGTGTTGGTGTGCCATCTGCATTGAATAATAAACCTCTGTTTTGGTTGGTTACGAAGAAACCTGGGGCAATTGCATTACAACGAATTCCGCAAGGTGCAAAGTGAACTGCAAGCCATTGTGTAAAGTTAGAAATACCTGCTTTTGCTGCTGAATATGCTGGAATTTTGGTCAATGGACGGAAAGCGTTCATTGAAGAAACGTTGATAATATTACCACCAGTTTTAATCATATCAGTTGCGAAAACTTGTGTTACTAAAAATGCGCTTGTAATGTTTAAGTCAAAAACAAACTTTAAGCCACTTTCTTCTAAAGCGAAGAAGTCTTTAACGCCTTCTAAATCAGGTGTCATAGTTTCGTTATCACAAGTTGCTTTTGGGTTGTTTCCACCAGCGCCGTTGATAAGGAAGTTTACAGCACCAAATTTATCGTTAATTTCTTTTTTAGCATCAATAATACTTTGCTTATCTAAGCAGTTGCACTTAACTGCCAAAGCATTTTCTCCTATTTCATCTGCATATTTTTTAGCAGCATCATAGTTAATATCAAGTAGTGCTACTTTTGCGCCGTTCTTTGCAAGTTCTTTTGCAAATTCACTACAAATAATTCCACCTGCACCTGTTATTGCAACAACTTTATTACTTAAATCCACCTTAAACATTATTTATTTTCTCCTTTTAATTTATCTAACATATCCCATACGCCAAGCATATACATAATACCTAACGCCCTATCATATAAGCCGTAACCTGGGCGAACCGTACCTGGTTTTTCACCCCATAAGTGTCTGCCGTGGTCTGGGCGAATATATCCATCAAAACCACAATCGTGGTATGCTTTTAATATTTCTAAAATACCTGTGTCACCATCACAATCTCTGTGGCTTGCTTCCCTAAAGTCACCATTTTCAAAGTGCTTAACGTTTCTAATGTGTGCAAAAGCAATTCTATCACAATGTTTTCTAACAATTTTAGCAACGTTGTTTTCTGGGTTAGCATTTAAACTACCTGAACATAAGGTTAAGCAGTTGCAAGGGTGGTCCACCATAGATAAGAACCTATCAATGCTCTTTTCATCAACTAAAAGCCTTGGTAAACCAAAAATATCCCATGGTGGGTCGTCCATATGAATAGCCATTTTGATACCCGTTTCTTCACAAGTAGGCATAATTGCTTCTAAGAAGTATTTTAAGTTAGCCCAAAGTTTTTCATGGTCAACACCTTCGTAAGCCTTAAACAATTCGTTTAACTTAGCCATTCTTTCAGGTTCCCAACCTGGGAAAGACATATTGTACTTTTCAGTAAAATCAAGAATATATTTTGCCATAGCATTATAATCATCTTGAATCATATCTTTTTGATAGAAAAGCGCTGTTGAACCGTCGCCAACTGGGTGGAATAAATCTGACCTAGTCCAGTCAAAGATAGGCATAAAGTTATAGCAAATAACCTTAACACCATATTTTGCTAAATTTTTGATACAAATTTTGTAATTTTCAATATATTTATCTCTTGTAGGTAAACCTATCTTAATATCGTCGTGAACGTTAACTGATTCAACAACGTCAATATTAAATCCGTATTTATCACATTGTTCTTTAACGGCTTTAATTTCTTCTTCTGTCCAAATTTCGCCAGGCATCTTATTGTGAAGTGCCCAAACTATACCTGAAACGCCTGGAATTTGTTTAATATCTGCTAAACTAATTCTATCGTTTCCTTCGCCATACCAGCGGAAAGTCATTTGCATAATTTTTATCTCCCTTTAATTTTTTTATTTTTGCCATTGTTTATAGGCTTTAAGTATTACACGAATTACTTTTGACGCTTCTAACCCGTCAATAGCAAACTTGCGATTACTTTTTAATGCATCATAATAATCTTTGAATAAGCGTTCATGCCCTAAGCCGTAGCACGCTTTACCATATACTTTTGCGTTTGCTTCAAAGTTATACTCTTTACCACTAATTATAACCTTTTGTGGTAAAATTTCTACCCTTTCGTTTTCAGTTAAAAACCTTAACGCTACAGGAAAATCTCTTTTACTAGCATTAGTTGCAAAGAAAGTGAAGTTGCCACCATTAGAACATATTAGGGTTGCAGTATCTTCAACTTCTATTTCGCCTTTTAGTGAAACGTTATCTAAAGATGCATTTACATTTTCAGGTTCACCTAAAACCCATATCAAAAGGTCTAGGGTGTGGAGTGATTGATTTATTAGCACCCCACCGCCTTCGGTTTTCCATTTGCCACGCCAAATATCTTGTGCGTAATATTCTTTAGTCCTTGTCCAAACTTGTTCGCCGTGCCCACATATTACTTTTTTATCTGATAGATATTCTTTAACAAACGCGTTTTCTTTATTATATCTGTTTTGGTGGCAAACCCCTAACATTGCTTTAGAATTCTTTTCTGCTAAAAGAATTCTATCAATATCTTCTTCTTTGATGCAAAGTGGCTTTTCACACAAAACATTAATATTCTTTTCTAACGCAGTTATAATCATATCTGCATGCAAGTAGTGTGGTGTGCATATATGAACTACGTCTGGTTTTTCTTTTTCTAGCATTTCATTATAGTCTGAATAAGCGTTTACTGGTAAATCAGTTAACTTTTCTAACTTGTTATCACATATAGCACAAATAGAAATGCCTAACTCATTCAAAACGTTATAATGAACTTTACCTATTGTTCCAAAACCAACGATAGCAGTTTTCATAATTCTTACCAAACAGTTTTTGCTATTTTGTTATCATCAACTTCCTTTAATCTTGAAGTTGCCCTTCTCTTATTAAGTTCTTCTAAATATTTATCTTCATCAACAGGGATTGCAACAGGTGCGCCGTTATTCCAACCAGAAAGTTCAATAGCGTTCATAAGTTCAACGCCGTTAATACCTTCGGTGCCATCAACGAAGAATTCTTCTAAACCTAAAAGAGCATTTGCAAAGTTGTTAATAATACCTGCGTGTTGTGGGTTTTGACCATCAGTTTCAACTTTAATTGTTTCCATTTTTGGCCTAGAAAAACCATCAGTTGCTGTTTTAGAGTGTTCTTGGCTATCTTTTTCAAGTTTATACCAAACTAAATCGTTTGTATTAGCATCAGCAACTAACTTACCCTTTGTGCCTGAAATTTCAAACCTGTTTGTTCCTGGTGCTTCACCCGTAGTTGTAATGAAAGTACCCGTTGCGCCGTTATCATATTCAAAGAAAGCAGTAACTTCATCTTCAACTTCAATATCGTGCCATTTGCCGTATTGACAGAAGCCGTGAACAGTTTTTGGAAGTTTACCTACAACCCATTGAACAAGGTCAATTTGGTGTGGGCATTGATTAATTAAAACGCCGCCGCCTTCGCCTGCCCAAGTTGCACGCCAACTGCCAGAATCATAGTATTGTTGGGTTCTAAACCAGTTAGTAATTACCCAGTTTACCCTTTGAAGTTCACCTAATTCACCACTTTGAACAATTTCACGCATTTTGCGATATAAGCAGTTTGTTCTTTGGTTAAACATCATAGCAAAGTGTGCGTTAGATTTTTTAGCAACTTCGTTCATTTCTTTAACTTGTTTCGTGTAAACGCCTGCTGGCTTTTCACAAATAACGTGAATACCCCTATTTAAGCATTCAATAACAATTTCTGCGTGTTGATAGTGTGGGGTTTCAACTAAAATAGCATCACAAAGCCCACTATCTAACATTTCTTTATAATCGGTAAAATAAACGATATCTTTATTAGTTGTGTTTTGTTTAACTGAATCAAGTTTGAATTGGTTAATATCACAAACAGCACTAACTACACCGTTTTCAACTTTGTTTTTATCAAAGATAGCATAAATGTATGATGAACCTTGATTGCCTACGCCTATAATACCAAATCTAATCTTTTTCATATTTTTCTTTCTCCTTAAATTTTTGTTAAGTAATCAACGCTAATTTTAACTTGTTCAAGTGGGTCAGGGTAAGTAGTAGCGTCGTCTTGTTCAACTAGGAAATATTTTGCGCCGTTCTTCTTGTAATTTTCAATAATTTTAGGCATATCTAATGAACCTGTGCCTACTGGTGCAAAACCTGGCTTAAATTCTAGGTTATTATCTACGATATTTCTATTTACCCTATAATCTTTTAAATGCACGCATTCAAGTCTGCCGTTAACTTTATCTGCATAAGTTACTGGGTTTTGACCTGCGTATTGCAACCAGTATGTATCAAGAGTGAAGTTAATATATGGTGCATTTTCAATAATATAATCAAAAATTGTTTTGCCGTTTGCCATTTTAACAAATTCGTAATGGTGGTGGTGGCAGAAGAATTTGCAACCTGCTTTAGCCATTTTTTCTGCTGCGATATTTGTTGCATCAATAGTTTTTTTCCAAATATCATCAGTCATTTTATCTTCTTGGTTAAAGCCACCTAAACCTATATTTTTACAACCGAAAGATAGGTGTTCTTCAATAAGTTTATCTGTTTCGTTAAGAATTCTAGTTTGTGGAACGTGTGTTAACACAACCGGTAAGCCACTTTCTTTAATACCACGTTTAATCTTATCAACGTCATATCCACTGCCAGAAAATTGAACGTAAGAATAGCCCATTTCTTTTAACTTTTTCAAAGTATCAATATAGCCTTCTTCCGTTGCAATTAAATCTCTAATTGAGTATAAATTTAAGCCTACTTCCATAATTATTCTCCTTTAATATAAATATTGTTTTTATTAATAAATCCATTATCAGTAAGTATTTTTTTAATGGACTCAATTGCAAAGTTAAATGCTGATAAATTATCTTCAAAATGGAACTTGTGTTTCATTTCGGTATTATCAATGGTCTTAAACGCATCAAACACGGCTAGGTGTGGTTCAGCGGTAATAGTAACGTCTCTATCAATCATAGAAATAAGTTTATCAATCTTGCCGTCGCCATGCCCTGCTGGAACAAGTTGGTCGGTTTCCACAATAACGTCTTTAATATGAAAATAACCGCATTTTGAGTGAAAAAGTTCTAGAGTTTTATCTGCATTTTCGCCTACTTGTAAAAAGTTTGCTGGGTCGTAAACAAAGTTTAAACCTTTAACGTTTTGCATTAAATCTAAAACCCTATCAGCAGTATCGCCGTAAACTTCCTTTTCATTTTCGTGATACAATTTAACGCCGTATTTAGATGCAGTTTCAACTAGTAAATTAAGATTTTCAATAACCTTTTCCCTTTTATCATAAGCAGAGAAGAAACTAAACATTCTAATTTTATCCGTATTAAATATGTTTGCCGTTTCACAAAGTTTTTTACACTTATCTAAAAGGGCGTCCTTTTCAATATTAATATCATCTTTACCAAGTGGTGAACCAAGCGCCCAAACTTTTATGCCGTTAACTGAAAATTCATTAAAAAAATGTTTACTTTGCTTTTCAGTAAAATCTAGCACGTTAATTTTATCAATACTTCTAAGTTCAGTATAACCTATACCGTTAAATTGAAGTGCATTAATTTGCTCTTTTATAGAATTGCCTGCTTCATCTGAAAATGCTGATAGACTAATTTTTGCCATAGGCCTTTCTCCTTATTTATTTTTAATATGATTATAGCATTTTCTTTTTCTAAAATCAACGCATTATATTACTTTTTATAGGGGCATCAATCAAACCAACCTTTACATAAACGGAGAACAAAAAGATAGTATTACCTTAGGTTATTATTTGGAAGCAACTCTTTCCGACAGAACAAAAGTAAATGTGGCACTTGGTAGATGGTCAGCACACTTTACTTTCTCAAACGGACATCCACCGATTGATGTATAAATTCCAATTTGACAAGGGAGTGTGATTGTATGAAAAAGCAGATACTGATTTGTGTTTCCG
>JAZRDW010000202.1:0-1844 GCA_045660505.1 Christensenellaceae bacterium
ACTGTTGCACCAGCGCTAGCAAAATCAACTAATATTTGGTATAAACCAAATGATTGCAAAACAACACCACTTAGTAAAAAAATAACTAAAATTTTACCAGCAGTCACCTTTGTATAATTAATTAAAAGTTGTGCAATTAAACATATTAACCCACCAACCAAAAAAACTCTTAAATAAGTTAAAACAATATCTAAAACCATATTTTCCCCTAACTTTCAATAACTACGGCATGTGCAATGCTAGGTATACTTTCACCTTGTTGTGAAGAAACAGATGATAGCAATGCACCCGTTGCAATTAAAATAACCTTGTTAAATTTTTTATTTTTTAATCTTTTATAAATATATGAACTAAAAACTAAGGCACTACAACCTGCACCACTGCCACCTTGATATTCATCTTCACAAATATTATAAATAAGTTCCCCACAGTCTACGTGTTGCTTTTGAATATCATACCCCTTTTCCCACATTAAATCTTTAAATATTCTAGAGCCAAAAGTCCCTAAATCCCCTGTTATAATCAAATCAAAATCATTAGGGAAAGTTTTTGTATCCTTAAAGTGTGTTAAAAGTGTATCTGCCGCTGCAGGTGCCATCGCTGCGCCCATATTATAAGCATCAACAACGCCAAAATCAACAATTTTGCCTACCGTTGCGCTTGTTATTTTAGGCCCTACGCCCTTTAATGATAATAAACAAGCACCTGCACCGGTCACAGTCCATTGTGATTGTGGTGGTCTTGTACAGCCTAATTCTAAAGGATACCTATATTGTCTTTCTGCAGAAGAAAAATGGCTACTAGTGGCACAAACAACCCAATCCATATGTTCCCCGTCAACTAAGGTTGCACCAAGGGTTAATGCTTCGGTAAATGTTGCGCAAGCATTGTAAACGCCAAGGTATCCTGAATTAAAATTTCTTGTTGCGAAGGTTGATGAAATAATTTGGTTTAATAAGTCCCCTGCAATAATTGCATCAACTTGACTTTCAGTTATTTTGGCATGGTTTATAGCGTGCTTAATTGCAGTAAAAAGCATGTTACTTTCCGCCCTTTCAAAAGATTCTTGCCCATACATATCATCATCAAGTTTAGTTTCAATAAATTCGTTTATACTGCCTTCACTTTCTTTAGGTCCACATATAGAACCGGCACCTATAATTTTAGGTTGATTTTTAAAAAAAATAGTTCGCTTCATAAATAAAAAAATCCTACTAAAACTTAATATAAGTAATAGTAGGATTTTAATTCATAATTTGTTAGAAATTATATTAAATTGCTTCTTTTTTTGATTTAATTATCATGTTAATAACAAAAACAGCAATAGTTAAAGCTAAGCAAGTTCCAAAAATTACTAGGTAAGCAGTTCCCCAAGTGGTTGCTTCTAAAATAGCACCCATTATTGTTGGAGCAAAACCTGCAGCATACCCACCTGCCGCGTTCATTAAGCCAGAGTGCGCCCCTGCATTAACGTAATCACACATCTTGTAAGAAACAATGCTAAAACTAATTGTAACTATACCTTGAATAACTATTAAGAAAACTACAATTAAAGCAAGGTATAAAAATACGTTTAGGTTAAAGGTAAACATCAATACAAGTGCGATAGCGGTGGCAATAATTAAATAACGCAAACCTATTTTAATAAAGTCAAAATTCTTTTCACAATCATTGATTGCAAATATAGGCCCTATTAAGGTTGCAATAGGCGCAATAATAGAAATTAACACGGCTATTGAACTATCAAGCATATAAACTTCAGTAAGTAAGTTTGGTATCCAGTTAAACGTTGCGTATAAAATTGAGTGCGCAATTAAACTTATAATAAAAGAAACTATGTAGAA
>JAZRDW010000203.1:0-2922 GCA_045660505.1 Christensenellaceae bacterium
TCTTTTTTGAGATAATGTGAATATCTATATGCTTCAAGTCTTTCAAAAGCAATTAAAATATCTGCTGAACCTTCCTCAACAACTGCTTCGTTAACGCTTTCGCCAAATCTAACAAAAGTTACAACGCTTCCACCACGCTGAGCCATGCCGTGAACTTCAGAAAGTTTTACATCAAAGCCTGCATTAAGAGCAGTTTTACCTATAATTCTACTTGTTAATAGCGTTCCTTGTCCACCAACGCCAACAACCATAATATTCATTTTATCCATATTACTTTTCCACCTTGTCTATAGCATTAAATTTACAATAACTCTTGCATAAACCACAGCCGTTGCACATTGTTTCATCAATTTTAATTGTGCCGTCTGCTTGCTTTGTAATTGCTGGGCAACCTATTTTTAAGCACATACCACATTTTTTGCATTTTTCAGCACTAGCAACGCATTTATATGGGAATTTTTGACCCTTAAGTAATGCGCAAGGTGCTTTAGCAATAATTACGGTTAATTCATTGCCGTTAACAGTTTGCTTAATTGTCTTTTCAAGAGTTTCAACGTCAAAAGCATTAATTTCTAAAACGTTTTGAACGCCAACTGCTTTACATAAACTTGCAATATCAATAGCATATGTATCTTCGCCTTTTAATGTTTTACCTGTTGCAGCGTGTTGTTGATGCCCTGTCATACCGGTTGTTCTATTATCAAGGATAAGAACTGTGCCTGTTGCCTTATTATAAACCATATTAACAAGTGAATTAATACCTGTATGTAAGAATGTTGAATCACCGATAACTGCTACCCAGTTTTTAACAAAATCTTTACCACGTGCCTTTTCTATGCCGTGAAGTGAAGAAATACTTGCACCCATACAAAGTGTGCTATCAATAACACCAAGTGGTGCAACAGCGCCTAACGTATAGCAACCGATATCGCCTGCTGCGTGAATTTTTAATTTATTAAGAACAGAGAAAACACTTCTATGTGGGCAACCTGGGCAAAGAATAGGTGGGCGATTAGGAACAATTGTTTTATCAAAAACAATGCTATTTTCACCATAAATAACCTTTTTAAGCATATTTGCACTATATTCGCCTTGTCTAGTAAATAACTCTTTACCTTTTACGTTATAGCCCCAAGATTTAATTTGTTCTTCAAAAACTGGTTCTAATTCTTCAAAAACATAAACAACGTCAACTTGTTTAATAAAGTCTTCAATTAAAGTTTTTGGTAATGGATTAACTAAGCCTAACTTTAAAACACTTGCATTTGGGCAGGCTTCTTTTACGTATTGATAAGCAATACCACTTGTAATAAAGCCTATTTTCTTATCGTTAATTTCCATTTTATTTATAGGAAAATTTGCCCCGTCAATAGCAAGTTTATTATCCCTTTCTTCAACAACTAGGTGCCTACCGATTGCTGACGCTGGCATCATAACGTATTTTTTAACGTCCCTTTGATAAGGTTTATCTTCAACTTCAATCCTATCGCAAAGTTCAACAATACTTTGTGAGTGTGATAATTTTGTTGTTGTACGGAAAATAACAGGAGTATCATATATTTCACTTAATTCATAAGCAAATTTGATAAATTCTTTTGCTTCTTGACTATCTGATGGTTCTATACAAGCAATATGTGATGCACGGCAAATCATTCTTGTATCTTGTTCGTTTTGTGAACTTGCTAAACCTGGGTCATCAGCAACAACGATTACGCAACCACCGTTAACGCCCGTATAAGAAAAAGTATAAAGTGGGTCACTTGCAACGTTTAAACCAACGTGTTTCATACAAGCAAGACTTCTTACCCCTGCAAATGATGCGCCAAAAGCAACTTCAGCAGCAACTTTTTCGTTTGGCGCCCATTCGGTATAAACTTCTTCATACTTTGCTAAACTTTCACTAATTTCAGTACTAGGTGTGCCTGGATAAGCACTTGAAACTTTAACGCCTGCTTCGTATACACCACGCGCAATGGCTTCATTTCCTAGCATAATAATTTTTTCTTGCATATTAAATACTCCTTAAATCCTTAATTCTTTTTGCTTTACCTTCAAATCTTTGTAACGTATTTGGAGATTCAAGTTTAACTTTTGCATCTAGACCCAAAATTGTTTTTAACTTGTTTCTAATTCTATCAGAAAGTTTAACTAATTCACCAAAAGAATCAGTTGAACCTGCTAATTCAACCCTAATTTCTAGTTTATCAACGTAACCTTCTCTAGTAACTATAATTTCATAATGTGGGCCTAATTCATCAAAACTTAAAACAACTTCTTCAATTTGACTTGGGAATACGTTTACACCACGAATTTTAAGCATATCATCACTTCTGCCAGATAAATTTTCCATTCTAACAAACGTTCTGCCACATTTACAAGGTTCGTAAATTAATCTTGTTATATCCTTAGTTCTATACCTAATTAGTGGAATTCCCTCCTTTTTAATGCAAGTTATAACAAGTTCACCTTTTTCACCTATAGGTAAAACTTCGCCCGTTTCAGGGTTAATTATTTCAGGTATAAAAAAGTCTTCGTTTATATGCATACCACACATAAATTCACACTCGCCTGAAACGCCTGGGCCCATTAATTCGCTCATACCGTAATTTGAAGTAACAAGCATATCTTTACCCCACGCTTTATGCATTTCATCACGCATAGCGTCGGTTAAAAGTTCACTACCAACTAAGCCGATTTTTACTTTTAAGTCGGTTTCAGGGTTAACACCCATACTTTTAGCAACTTCTGCAAGCCTTAACGCATAAGAAGGTGTTGCAACTAAAAGGGTTGTTTCAAAGTCTTTCATATACATAATTTGCTTTTCAGAATTACCTGTTGATGATGGAACAATAGTTGCACCTATATTTTCTAAGCCATAATGAAGACCTAAAGCACCGGTAAACATGCCGTAACCAAAACATA
>JAZRDW010000204.1:0-2997 GCA_045660505.1 Christensenellaceae bacterium
CTTTTCTATGGAAAAGTTAAAAAGGCTTTCTAACGGCAAAAAGTTTAAGGATTATATTGATATTATTGAAAAAGATTTTAACAGTGCCGATTTAATCGTTTCACATAACACTTCTTTTGACTTTATGTTTATGCGTTCGGAATTTGCTAGACTTGGGCGAACTTTTTATACTAATAAAGAGTTTTGCACTATGAAAGGTTTTACGCCTATTTGTAAACTACCTAAAAAAAGTGGTGATGGTTTTAAATACCCAAAGTTAAGTGAACTTTGTACTTTTCTAAATATTAGTGATAAACAAATTCAATTAACTTCGGATAAGGTTTTTGGTGCAACGGCATCTTTCCACGACGCACGCTTTGATACGACTGCCGTTTTGTTGGCATTGAATATTGCTATTAGTAAAATAGATGAATTTAAACACTTAAAGGACTTTTTATGATTAAACTTGAAACGCATTGTCACGTTATAGGTGGTAGTTGGTGCGCAGTTGCACAATCAAAAACCACTGTTGAAAGATATAAAAAACTTGGTTATAAAGCGATTGCTGTAACAACTCATCTTGCACCAAATTATTATAACTGGTATCCATCAGATACACATAAAGGCAAAATTGATTATTTTTTTGGCGTATATGATGGTTTTTCTGCCTTGGCAAAAGAACAAGGAATTAAAACTTTTTATGGGGCTGAAGTTCTGGTTAAGGATATTTATAGTGAATATATTGTTATCGGCTTTGATAGAGAGTTTTTATATGATAATCCACCACTTTTTGAACTTACCCAAAAAGAACTTTTTGAATTAGCAAACAAGTATAATTTGTTTATGTATCAAACACACCCTTATAGAGATGGCATTGTGCTTGGCAACCCAAAATTTATGCACGGCGCAGAAAGTTTTAACGGACATTATCACCATAAAAACAATAATGATTTGGCTAAAAAATTCTGCTTTGAAAACGGTTTGGTCGGTTTATCTGGCACCGATTATCATTATGATATTCAGCCTATAACTGCCGGCATTTATATCCCTGAAAACATTGAAAATGAAAAGCAACTTGCTAAATTCTATTTTGAAAACAATATTAAAACCATTGCAGATGATAAGGAATATCAAAAACACCATTTATTATATAAAAGTGGTCAAATGAAATAGTGAGTTAAAATTTAATATAAGCGCATATTAACATATATTAATATGCACATATAAAGGGGTATCGCCAAGCGGTAAGGCAACAGATTCTGACTCCGTTATCATAGGTTCAAATCCTATTACCCCTGCCATTAAAGTAAAGCGCATTTGTCTAAACGATAAATGTGTTTTCTTTTTGCTTTTTTGGGGTTTTTTAAGCCCTTTTTTGATAATGGGAAATCAAACACGGCGTAATTAGGTTGTCTAAATTCCTAAAAACGCCGTTTGACTTTTTTAATAACTAACCTAAACACACTCCAACATTTTACACTCCCACGACGGGACTTGAACTTAAGTGAGGGAATTTTGAACGATAAAAGATATTGACTTTTTTAAAACATATGGTATAATTTAAAAACCAAAACATACAAATGTTATGCGATATTCAAAAGAGTTTTTTATTTTAATAATAAAATAATTTGTTATTAAAGAGGTGGAAGTATGTTAAAAATTAAAAAATTATTGACAATCGGGCTTGCGGTTTTACTTATGCTTTGTATGAGTGTAAGCCTTGTTGGGTGTAAAGACTTTGATAAAAAAACGAAGTGGTATAGCGAAAAAGCCCTTTCTTGGGGCAATTTGGAAAATTTACCCAAACCCACTTATCAATATAAAGGTTATTATTCGACTTTTCGTGAGGTAGAGGGCGATATTACAGAAAATGATTTTCAGCAATATGCACAACAGTTGCTTGATTATATGTACAATAAATTTGAATATTTAGGGACAAGTGGCAAGTGGCTTCAAGAAGGTGGATGGAATCCAAACTGTCAATTTGTTCGTTGTGGGCAAAGCCTTGAAGAGTATCGTAAGGAATATAAAAATACGGAAAATGAAACGAGCGCAATCAGTTATCTATTTATTTATTTTCTTGAAGAGCCAACCGTACAAAACGATGGTGTGCCCGATTATTCTACGGTATGGTATGTTGAAATTACCTATTATTTAACCGAACAAACATACAGGGAAAAGGACGATGGCGAGTACAAGGATAAATACACGTATAATTTTAGCATTCAATTAAAAAAATATGGGGTATCAACTTATTATATTTACACCGACTATATAAAATAGACCCGATGCTCTATGCAAAATGGATAAAGGAATAAGAAAATGAAAACGATTAAAAAATTATTGACAATCGGGCTTTTGGGTGAAAATTAAAATAAATAAATTTTAGTCATTTTCTTGTTCCAACCTATAAAAATAGGACTATTTTAGAGATTTTGTTGCACTAACACAAAAAAAGCAAGTCAATTTGACTTGCTTTTTTAACTAATTTTTAAGTGCTTTATTTATTTTTTTATAATTTATATGATGCTGGGTTTCTAATAAGAGAAACGCTAAAATAGTGTGTGTTGCATTTATATCCTGCGCCGTTGTTGTCTTCTGTATACCAAACGTAATTTAAGCCGTCGTTAATTAAAAGAACGTGAATATCGCCACAACTAAATTCTGATTGCCCAGCAAAACCTATCAAAACGCCGTTTTGGGTAAAAAGTGCATGTTGCATTTTGAAACCTTCAAAACTTTCGCCTGAGATAGGCTTACCTTTATTATAAAGGTTTTCAATTTCTTCAAAAGGGATACTTGGGGTAATATTTCCGTTTGTATCTTTAATAAAAGAAATGCTTTTATCAACAGGGCAAACCCTATATAAACTAATTTGTTCTTCAAAAGATTTACCTTCAATTTCTTTATCTAACCCGTCAGGGAAAGCATCAAATAAAAATGAACTTAAATCTTCTACTAAAGTATATTTTGTAAAATAAGAATAACCAAATTTAATAATATCATTTTCAGAAGTTG
>JAZRDW010000205.1:0-2755 GCA_045660505.1 Christensenellaceae bacterium
TTGTGTCAGACTTCATGACAGACACCTCCTATGTTTTATATTTTTGTTTAGGCAACATTTATATCTTAACATAGGAGGTGTCTTTTTACTCATCGGTAAACCTAAAATTTACCCCCAGACTATCTGGGGGATTTAGACACAATTAAAAGGTGCTTAAATAAGCACCTTTATTTAATTATCAATTATATTACCGTCATTTATATATAAAATCCCTAAGCAATCTTCCCCACAATGGCTAGTAATAGTTCCACCTGCCCTTGTTATGCAAATTCGCTTAAAGCCACGCTCTTTTAAGTGATTAACGGCACACTCTATAATTTCTTTGTCTGCAGTTGTGTATGTCACAAATCCTATTGACAAATCTGGATTATTAAACTTTTCCAAAACGTCTTGACAATAAGTGTTTACCACGTGATTAAATTTGCCCCTATATTTTTTGCCCGTTGTCATTTTACCATTTTGCACAATAATTTGAGGGCGTATTTTTAATAGGTTAGCGCCAAAAAACGCTAGTGCGCTACATCTTCCACCTTTATATAAAAAATCTAGGCGTTTTAGTTCAAAACTTGCTTGTATATAAGGCACCCTTTTAAGACAAAGTGAATAAATTTCTTTTACACTCATACCCCTATCAGCAAGCATACTTGCATATATAGCAATTAACCCTATCCCCGTTGACAATGAACGGGTATCTACCACGTAAACGTTTTTAAGGTTTTTAGCAACACGCACGGCATTATTATACGAAGCGCTTAATTCACTTGATAGTGAAAAATGTATAACTGCATCATGCGTTTTTAATAAGTTTGTAAAATGCTCATTAAACCTATAGTCGTTAATCGCGCCCGTTTTAGCCAAGCCTTTCTTTTCGCTAGCATATTTTATAATCTCATCTGAAGTAATTTCCCCGTCAAACCCGTTTTTTTCGCCTAATTGAATTACGTAAGGTATAATATTTAAGTTAAATTCTTCAATTAATTCTTTTGTTAAATCTGCCGTTGATTCGGTTGAAATTGCAATCTTCATAAAAATCTCCTTTTCACTAATCATCACCTTTAGGTTAAACCTTTTTATAAATTAAATCAACCTATTATTATAATTTTTAATTCTACATATTTAACACATACTAGTAGAATTTATTTTTTTACACTCTACTAAAGGTAGAATTTTATTATTTTTGCATTATTTAATTGATTTTATGTTATTTTTGTGCTATTATTAACCTATGGATATTAAAGAAAATTTAGCAACAAATTTAGTTCAGTTTAGAAAAAGTGCAAACCTAACACAGGCTGAACTTGCTGAAAAATTAAATTATTCTGACAAAGCAGTTTCAAAATGGGAACGTGGCGATGCCGTGCCAGACCTAACAATTCTAAAGCAACTTGCCGATTATTACGGGGTTACTATTGACACGCTTATTTCCACCCCTAAAAAAGAAAATAAACTTGATTTAATGGCAAAAAACAAGGAAAAAATCCGCCAAATAATTGCGATATTATCTACTTGTTTGGTATGGCTTGTTGCATTAACCGCCTTTATTTTATTAAATAATATTTTTCCATTAGTTAAATTTACTTGGCTTGCATTTATTTATGCAATACCTATTTCTGCAATAGTTTTATTAGTTTTATCTTCGGTGTGGAAAAAGAAAATTACTACTGCAATAATAATTTCAATTTTAATTTGGTCGGTTATTTTAGCATTATATTTATCACTTTTATTTATGCTAACTAATCCCCCAGGCGCATTATGGCAGTTATTTTTAATAGGTATTCCATTGCAAATTTTAACAATTTTTTGGACAAAGTATAGAAGAATTAATTAGTTTATTATAGTAAAAAAGCCACAAGCATTTGCTTGTGGCTTTAATTTTATTTTTTACTTTAAGCCGTAATTAATTTCTAAATTTTCATCGTTAGACCCAATAACTTGCTTATAATAATATGCTGAATCTTTTGGTATTCTTTCTAAGGTGTTAAAATCAACGTAAATTAAACCAAACCTTGCTAAATAACCTATAGCCCATTCTAAGTTATCCATTGCAGACCAGTGTAAATAACCCATAACGTCAACGCCTTCATCATTAGCCTTTTTCAATTCGGTTAAATACGTTTTAATAAAGTCAATTCTTTGTGGGTCGTGAACCTTTCCATCAGACATAACAAAATCTACGTTTGCCATACCGTTTTCTGTGATAAGAATAGGCAAATTATACCTTTCATACAAGAATTTTGCTGACCAGTAAATAACTTCAGGGATAATTTCCCATTCTAAAGCATTTTTCTTCATGCCAGGCTTTTTATTCCAGTCATAATTATCACTGCCTTGGTTTACTGAATTTTAAATGTTATAAGCATAAAAATCAAGTGGTTGGCAAATTTCACTAATATCAACTTTCTTTAAAAATTCCATACCTTCAGGGATAGTGCCTAATACGATAGGGTCAGACCACCAACCTGCATTAAACGCATCATGCCCGTTAGGTGTAAAAGTTAACTTTCTAGCAAGCGCAACGTCTTCTTCACTATTAGTTTTTGGAACTATGCAACTACAAGTTGGCGCATAGCCCACCTTAACAGGTTGCTTAGCAAATTGCCTAATAGTTTTAACTGCTTTACCGTGTGCAAGCATAACGGAAGTTGTAATATTTTCAAGTTCTTCGTTCCCAACCTTTTCAAATGGTGCGTGAACGCCTTGAACGTAGCCTATACCTATAAAACATTGTGGTTCATTAAAAGTCATCCAGTATTTA
>JAZRDW010000206.1:0-2664 GCA_045660505.1 Christensenellaceae bacterium
CAAAAGATATTATTAAAATTGATGCGGAATTAACCCTTGATTTTAACGTTATGGGTTATATCGCCCCAGAAGCCGTTATTAACTATATTAAAAACGGCAAGGTTATAAACAAAATTAAGGTTGAATTACCTAGCGAAGTTAAAAACGTTATTAAGTGCAAAAACCCACGTTGTATCACTAGCGTTGAAAACGTTGAACACGTGTTTAAGTTGGTTAATAAAGAAGATAGGGTGTATCGCTGTATTTATTGCGAATCACAAGCAGAAAAAGGAATATAAAAATTATGAAAAATTATCAAGTAAAAATTATACTTTCTAACGATAAAGAAATTAAGTTAGCATTAGATAGTGTAAGCGCACCAAAAAGTGTTGAACAATTTATAAGTTTAGTTAAGAAAAACTATTATGATGGAACTATTTTCCATAGAATTATAGATAATTTTATGATTCAAACGGGTGGTTATAAACTTAGTGATAATTCATTAATAGAATTAGAAAAAGTTGAACCTATTAAAGGGGAATTTAAGTCTAACGGTTATAATGATAACAACATTAAACACGAAGTTGGCGTAATTTCTATGGCAAGAACAATGGATAAAAACTCTGCAACAAGTCAGTTCTTTATTTGCGCAGCAACTTGTCCTTGGCTTGATGGGGAATACGCAGCATTTGGTAAAACTATTGATAAAGAAAGTGAAGAAGTTGTTTTAGAAGTTTCTAAAATGCCAACTTGCGCACCACACCCTATGTTTACAGACTTCCCACAAGAAGAAATTTCTATCAAAACTATCCTAATAGAAAAAGAAGAAGAAATTTAATAAAACACAAAATAAACACGGCTGATTTAATCAGCCGTTTTTTAGGTTATAAATAAGATTGTATTTAATTAAATATTTAGTTAAGCAAAATTAAATTTCTTCCATTTCAATAACTAAGTCAAATTCAATATTTTGTTCTGGGTTAATTTTGCAAAACTCTATGTTGTTGCCAAGTTTAGATGTGCAAGGTTCAATACCCAAAGCATAATCGCCAGCAACTGCGCTGTGCCATTGAAGAAGTAATGGTAAAGTTTCTTTTGAATATGAAAGGGTAAACTTTTTACCTAACTTTTCATTAACAACGCTAACTGAATTTGTGTTGTTATGCATATAGTAGCACGCTTCGCCACCGTTAACGATAGCATCACTAAAAGTAGTATAGTTTGCTAAGTTATTTATAGCAACGTCGTTAGTAGGCTCAACGTTATCAACGTCTTGAATAATTTTAACGCCTTTATCAAGCATAGGGTAGCCAAGGTTTGTGTGATATAAAATGCAGTAATCTTCAGTTTTAGTGCCTTTATTAAGTAAACTATCGTGAAGTGCAACTTTACCCGTATTATTATAAACGGTAATAGTCCTTGTCGTTAAAAGGTTTTTGCCGTAAAGGGCGCTATCTTCAATTTCGCCAACAACTCTTAAAACTTCATCATCACTATAAACGGAAACAATTTTTGCTGGAATATTGTGGTAAGTTCCGTGTGGAATACAATTATCCCTAAAGCCCATACTGTCCACGCCACAAGTGTAAAGCATACCCCCTTCAAAGCGATTGAAGAAAGGTGTTTCCCTATAAGTAAAGCCGTTTTTAGAAACAAAACTGATGTTTGTGCCTTTATGGAAAATTTGCATAATATCTAAACCTTTGCTTTCGTTAAGCAAAACACGGATAATGCCGTTATCAATTTCAATAACTTTAAGTCCGTTTTCTTTGCCTTCGGTTAGGGTATATCTTTTAATATACGCCGTTTGGTAGCGGTTGTTAATTTTGCCATCTTTCATATTTATTTTCTCCCTTTAATTAAACGTTAAATCTAAATAAAACAACGTCGCCGTCTTTTATTACGTATTCTTTGCCTTCAGAACGAACTTTGCCTTTTTCTTTGGCTTGGTTAAAGCCACCAAGTTCAACCAAAATATCATAGTCAACTATTTCTGCACGGATAAAGCCCTTTTCAAAGTCAGAGTGAATTTTGCCTGCTGCTTGTGTTGCTTTTGTGCCTTGTGCAATAGTCCAAGCACGCACTTCTTTTTCGCCTGCAGTTAAATAACTTAATAAGCCTAAAGTTTTATAAGAAGTTTTAACTAATCTATCAAGCCCACTTTCGGTTAAACCGTATTCTTCTAGGAAAATGGCTTGTTCATCTTCTTCAAGCATAGAAAGTTCTTCTTCAATCTTAGCAGAAATAACCATATATTCAGCGTTTTCACTCTTAGCAAAAGAAATTAGTTTTTGAACAAGTGGAAGTTCTTCTTCTGTTTTGCCTAAATCCTTTTCGCCGATATTAGCAGTATAAATAACAGGCTTTGCAGTAATTAAAAATAAAGATTTAAGATATTCACTTTCTTCTTCGTTAACTTCTAAGGTTCTTGCAGGTTTCATATCCTTTAAGTGTGCGTCAAGCCTTTGTAAAAATTCTGCTTCAACCTTATATTTTTTATCGCCAGTTTTCATCATTGAAAGGGCTTTATTTAATCTTCTCTCAATGGCTTCAATATCAGAAAAAATAAGTTCTAGATTAATAGTTTCAATATCCCTTAAAGGGGCAATAGTATCGTCAACGTGGGTGATATTTTCATCTTCAAAGCATCTAACAACGTGAACTAAGTCGGATCGTAGCCATGTC
>JAZRDW010000207.1:0-2860 GCA_045660505.1 Christensenellaceae bacterium
ATCCAAAACGGTGGAAAGTTGAATGTTGTCAAGTTGTTTTTTATTGATAACGATAGGCAAGCCTTCCGCCGGCAAAGAAAGAATTTTGATATCGTGGATTTGAAGTTCGTATCTATCGTTGCCCTTAGCGTCTTTACTAGAAACAACCTTGCCCGTAACTTTAACTGATGCTTCTTCGCAAAGTTTTTCATCTAAGCGATAGTCAGAAAATTCAGGTGCGTAAACACATTGAATAATATCACGTGCCGTTCTAATAATAATAAAAGCAAACCCAGTCATTTCACGGATACGGTGAACGTAACCCTTGATTGAAACAACTTGGTTATCATAATCTTTAAATTCTGCAAAAGATATTGTGTCGTTAACTATCTTTCCGCTAATTTTGTCCATAAATTAACTCCTAAAAAGTGTATATAATTATTATTAATATAATACAGTATTTAAAAAATTAAATCAAGTAATTAAATTAAAAAATTTGTTTTTAGGTAATAATTATACAACGATTGACAATAATTGAATAAAGTTTACACAATTGTTGAAAAATTAGATATTAAATTTGATTGAAAAAAATTTAAAAATATGGTAAAATAAACCAGACTTTCGTAGTTTTTAAGTTTACCGTAATTACAAATTTATAAATTTATATACAATTTTTTTGTTGGAGATAATATATGAAGATTGCAATTTCAGTTGAATCTACTGCCGATTTAACTAAGGAATTATTAAGTGAATTTGATATTAGCCTTATTCCTTATACTATTACTTTGGGGGATGAAGTTTTTAAGGATGGCGAAATTCCTACTGAAGAACTTTTTAAGAGGGCAGATGCTTTGAAAATATTACCAAAGACAACTGCGCTTAATTCTTTTGAATATTCAGAATATTTTACTTCGCTTTTAACTAAGTATGACGCTGTCGTTCACCTTTGCTTATCAAGTGGGCTTTCATCTTCTTGCCAAAATGCAATAAACGCATCAAAAGAATTTGAAAACGTGTTCGTTGTTGATAGTAAAAGTTTATCAACAGGTATCGGCTTATTAGCAATTTATGGTAGAAAACTTGCTTTAGACGGTAAATCTGCTGAAGAAATTAGCCAAATTTTAACTGAAAAAACTTCTGACTTACAAGTTAGTTTCGTTATTGAAAGGTTAGATTATCTTTATAAGGGTGGTAGGTGTAGCGCAATGCAATATTTTGGCGCAAACCTATTAAAATTCCGTCCAAAAATTGCCGTTAAAAACGGAAAAATGGGTTCTGATGGTAAATACCGTGGGTCAATGGATAGGGTAGTTAGTAAATATTGCGCACAAACTTTAGAAAGCAATAAACCTAACTTAAGTATGGCGTTCGTGACTTATACAACGGCTAGCCCAGAAATGGTTTCTGCAGCAAGGGAAGCGCTTATTAACGCAGGTTTTGAAAATATTTATGAAACACATGCTGGTGGAACTATTGCAAGCCATTGCGGTGCGCATACTTTGGGTATTTTATATTTTACTGAAAGCGCAAAATAAATTATTAAACTATTATAATTAGTCCGTGGTTAATTTTATCACGGATTTTTTATTTTGTTTATAAAAAGATATTGCTAAATTTAAAAATATGTGTTAGTATATATAAAAAAATAAAAAGGTGAAACAAATGAAAGAGTTTTTTGAAAACGTTTATAATTTTTTGTTTGATATTTGCACTACTATAGGTAATAAATTCAATATAGCGCCAAATATAATTGCTTATATAGGATTAGGTATTTTAGCCCTATTAATAGTTTTAATAGTGGTTATTATAGTTAGCGCCGTTAAAGGTAGCAAAGCAAAAAAGAAAAAGATAAATGATGATAAGGTTGTGGAAGAAAAACCTTTGAAAGAACTAGAAGATAACGCAACGACTGTTGAGCCAACTAAAGTGGAAGAAGTAAAAGTAGAAGAAGAAGTAAAAGAAGAAAAGCCACAAGTTCAAGCCGAACAACCTATAAAGAAAGAAGATAAAAAACCAAAAAATAAAAAGGCTGAACAAAAGCCTGTTAAAAAATTAAACGGCAAATGGATAATTACTTTTAACGCTAATGAATACGCATCAAAACTTGTTGCAAGTAACGGCGAAGTAATGCTTGTTAGTGAAATTTATTCTTCAGAAGAAGGTGCAAGAAAGGGTATTGATACCATACTTAAAGGTATTGAAACGGGCAATTTTGTAATTTATAAAGGCAAAAGCAATTACTATTGCTTTAAGTTAAAAACTGCACAAAACAGACTTCTTTGCACAAGTGAAAACTATACCACTAACGAACAATGCTTAAAAGCGTTAGAAACGGTTAAAAGGATTGCGTCTTCTTCACCTATAAGTGAAAAGATTGTTGAAAATAATCAATATATAATTTATTCGCCTAAACCTGATGCTGAAGAAAGCAAAAAATCTGCAAAGGGAAAGTGGAAGATAGAAAAAACTGCTGATGGAAAGTTCTTGGCAAAATTGTTCGCAAGTAACGGCCAACTTATGTTAGCAACTGAAGAAGTTATTAACAGAAAGAACGCAGAAAACTCTATTGAATCAGTTAAAAAGAACGCTAGTGTAGGCAACTTTGTAATTGAAAAGGATAAGTTCGGTAAATTTTATTATAAACTTAGAAATGCGCAAAAAACCGTTATTTGTATAGGTGAAACTTACGATAAGTTAGATTCTTGCGTTAGCGCTATTGAATCTGTAAGACACTTTGCAATAAATTCTAATTTTATTTCAGAAAACAAGGCTGAATAAAAAAGTTTTAAAAAGTTGAATTTTGCCATAAAAAAAGTTGACAAATTTAGTTAAATGTTGTATTATATGTAGGCTTAAAGAAGAAGTAACCCTTCTCACCGGC
>JAZRDW010000208.1:0-2618 GCA_045660505.1 Christensenellaceae bacterium
TATAATTTTAGATATACTAATTTGCGTTTTTGGTGGGCTATTATTTGTTAATTACTCATATATAATGCACTTTACAAACTTTAGATTTTATATGTTTATAGGTTTAATTGTTGGTTTTACGTTATATTTGAAAAGTTTTCATATAATACTTGCAAAATATTGCAAAAAGATTTATAATATATTATATAAAAAATTAGGGAAATTTAAACAATGGAAGAAAAAGGCAAAATTTCTGAAGAAAAGGCAAAAAGGCTTATCGTAGCATGTACGGTGGGCGCTGTTTTGCTTGTTTTAATTTTATTAGTTGTTATGGTTTATCAACTAATTTCTATCGGCGTTCAAAACAACCGTATTAAATATTATGAAGAACAAATTGCTATATATAATCAAATGATTGAAGACGGGGCATCTGATAAGGAAATTTACCAACAAGAGTGGTGGATTAAGCGTGAAGCCTTGGAACTTGGTTTAGTTTCTCCGTTAGACTAGTGTTGTAATGAAATACGGTGTAATAGATATAGGCTCAAATTCCGTTCGCTTAATGGTAAGTGACGGGGTAAAAACGCAATATAAAATACTTAAAAGCACTAGGCTTGCAGAAGGTCTTGGTGATGATAAAATCTTAAAGCCAAACTCAATTGAAAGAACACTCATTGCAATTAAGGAATTTTGTGATAAGGCAAAAGATGAAAAAGTTGATAAACTTTTTGTTTTTGCTACAGCCGCAGTTAGGCAAGCAAACAATAAAGCAGAGTTCTTAAAATTAGTTAAAGACTATTGTGGCGTTGATATAGATATAGTTAGTGGTGAAAAGGAAGCAAAAATCGGGCTTTTTGGCGCGTTAAACGGCAAAGACGGTGGCATTGTTGATATAGGTGGTGCTAGCACGGAGATTGCCGTTGTTGATAATTCTAAAATTATCTATGCAAAAAGCGTTAATATAGGTGCAGTTTCCCTAACTGATTTATGCGCACAAAATAGGGTTTTAGCAGAAGAAGTTGTTAGGGAAAGAATAAAAGAGTTTTCTAGTCAGTTAAAATGTGAATTTTATTCAATAGGTGGAACAGCAACTACCGTTGGTGCTATAAATCAAGAATTAGAAGTTTATTCACCTGATAAAATTGATGGTTATATACTTTCAATTAAAGATTTAGAGTTTTTAACTGATAAATTATATAAAACAAGTATTAAAGAGCGCAAAAATATTAAAGGTTTGCAACCAGAAAGGGCAAAAGTTATTGCAAACGGTTGCTTAATTTTATTAGAAGTTATGCGTTATCTAAAATTAGATACGATTAAAATTAGCGATAAAGATAACCTTGAAGGTTATTTAATGGACAAGTTGGTGTTATTATGAGCAGAACGGCAAATATTTTAAGTTATATTTTTACCTTATTATTTACTATTCTAAGTTTATTTGTGGTTGTTTATATTTCAGATATTTATTACGACCTTTTGTTGTGGGAAGTTATGCTTTTGTTCCTTGCTGGTGCAATAGTTGTTGGTTTTATATTAACTTTAGTTCACGAACTTTCACACTTAATTAGTGGTAAAATTAATGGTTTTCAATTTTCTGCTATAACAATTTGGTTTCTAAAATGGTATAAAGAAAAGAATAAAGTTAAGTTTAAATTTACAATCTTTGGTGAAGAAGCAGGGTATACTGAAATGATACCAAAAACATGTGAAAACCTAGCAATTCGCTATAAAAATATGGCGCTTGCAGGCCCTATTAGTTCACTTGTTTTAGCGTTAGTTGGCATTGTTCCGTTATTTTTTAGTTTTTTACCAGCATGGCTTTTTTGTGGTTGGGCATTATTCTTACCATTAGGTATTTATTTCTTTTTATCAAGTTTATTGCCATCTTCAAGTGGTGGTGTTAGAAATGATGGTGGCGTAATCTATGGTATTAATAAAAATGATGATTCTACTAAGGTTATGCTTAATATTTTGTCAATTCAAGCACAAATGTTCCAAGGCAAAACGCCAGCACAAGTAGATAAAAGTTTATACTTTGATTTGCCACAATTACCTGAAGATGATATTAATTTTATAATGCTTCTTAACGCTAGGTATTTATACTACCTAGATAAAGGTGATTATAAAAATGCATCTAAAACAACTGATAGGTTAATTTCTCTTGCGGAAGATATGCCTAAGGACTTTTTGGCTACTATTATGACTGATGCTTTATATAATGCTTGCACATTTGATTTTAACCCTCAACTTGCTGATGAAATTACTGAAGATTATGAAAAATACTTAAATAGTGTGAATACCGTTTCAGTTGTTCGTTCAAAATTGGCTTATTTGTTATACGTAAAAGGTGAAAAGGATAAATTTGATATCTTCTATAAGAAAGGTGTTCGCGAAGCCAACAAAGGGCAAATAAAGGGGTTAAATGCTTTTGAAATTAAACTTTTTGAAAAAATCAAAGATGATTTTGAAAAACAAGACTAATTAATGTTGTTTTTTATGTTGATTTATAAAAAGAAACACCCGTAAATACCTAGGTGTATTCACAGGTGTTTTTTTATGTAAAGGAGATTTTATGAAAAACCCATTCAGCGAACTAACTAAAAAAGAGTGGATTTTATATTTAACATCACTTGTAGTTG
>JAZRDW010000209.1:0-8009 GCA_045660505.1 Christensenellaceae bacterium
AAAGACGGCTCATTTTTAGTTTCGCGTGTTAAAGAGCCTAATTTTGACTGGAACAACCTTAAAGGAAAAGAAATTTTAGCAGGTAGAAAAGGTGGCGTTCCTGCAATGACGTTTGAATACGTTCTAAACAGTCTAAACCTTAAAAATGGTACAGACGTTACGCTAAATTTTGACGTGCAATTCAATCTTATGACTAGCGCATTTTTAGGTGGAACTGCTGATTATTGCACAGTTTTTGAACCAACTGCATCAGAATATCAACAACTTGGTTACTGGCATATTGTAGGTAGCGTTGGCGAAAAAGGTGGTGAAATACCGTACACTTCTTTTATTGCGCTTGATAGTTATATTAAAAACAATAGTGAAAAGATTAAATCTTTCCTAAAAGCAATCAAAAAAGCGTATGAATTTATTGATACGCACAGCGAATATGAAGTTGCCGAAAGTATAGTTAAACAATTCCCATCTACTTCAATAAAATCAATAGAAACATCAATTAAAAGTTATAAGCAAATTGATGCTTGGAAAACTAATATGCAAGCAACTGAACAAAGTTTTATTAAACTACAAAATATTATGACTAATGCCGGTGAACTAACTTCTAGTGTTCCATTTGAAAAAATTGTTGACAATAGTTTAGCAAAGGAAGTTTTCGGCTAAAAAAAAATAAATTTTACGGCGGAAAAAATATGAATAATTTACTTGAATTTAAAAACGTATCGTTAAACTACTATACAATCACAGATGAAATTATAGCTCTAAAAAACCTAAGTTTTGCTTGTACTCAAGGTGAATTTACTTCTATTATAGGACCGTCAGGTTGTGGTAAAACAACAATTTTATCTCTTATTGCAGGTTTAATTAAACCTACTTCAGGGATTATAAATTTTGATGGCAAAAATAATCAAACTAACCTTAATTTAGGTTATATGCTACAAAAAGACCAACTTTTTCCTTGGCGAACGATAGAAAAAAACGTGTATCTTCCCCTTGAAATTAAGCATATTAACACTTTAGAAAACAAAAAGTTTGCGTTAGAACTTTTAGAAAAATACGGACTAAAAGATTTTAAGAAAAAATACCCTAATCAACTTTCTGGTGGTATGCGACAAAGGGTTGCATTAATTAGAACGTTAGTTGCAAAACCTAAACTTTTATTACTTGATGAGCCTTTTTCCGCCCTAGATTCGCAAACCAGACTATCGGTATGTGATGACGTTTATAAAATATTAAAAAATGAGAAAAAAACAGCAATTTTAGTCACGCACGATATTTCTGAAGCAATATCAATGTCTGATAAAATTATAGTTCTAACCGATAGACCTGCTAGCGTAAAAACAATAATTAGACCTAAATTAGATGGTGAAACACCACTTAAACGAAGAGAGAATAAAGACTTTAGCCTTTATTTTGAGAAAATTTTAAAGGAATTACACCTATGAAAAAGTTAAATTATTCTAATCAACACTTAAATTTTATTAAAAAAGTTAAAAGAGAAAATCATTTAGTTCACTTTTTTAGAGTTGCAATATTGCTTTTACTTGTTGGCTTATGGGAACTTTTTGCAAAAATAGGTTTGATTGATAGTTTTATAACAAGTTGCCCATCAAAAATACTGATTACTATTAAAAATTTATGGCTTGAGAATAATTTATTCTACCATATTTGCATTACTTTATATGAAACGATATTAGGGTTTTTAATAGCCGTTATATTAGGATATTTTATTGCTTTAGTTTTGTGGTGGAGTGAAAAATTAAGAAGAATTTTTGAACCATATATCGTAGTTCTAAATAGTTTGCCAAAAATTGCATTAGGCCCTATCATAATCGTTTGGTGTGGTAGTGGTAGTAAGTCAATAATCTTTATGGCAGTATTAATAGGCATAATCGTTGCAATAATTACAATGCTAAACGGTTTTTTAGCCACCGACGAAAGTAAAATTTTATTACTAAAATCAATGGGCGCAAACAAAATACAAATACTTTCAAAACTTATTATCCCAGGTTCTTTCCCTACATTAATTAGCATGCTTAAAATAAGCGTTGGTTTAAGTTGGGTTGGCTCAATTATGGGCGAATATTTAGTTTCACGTGCAGGGCTAGGATACCTAATAGTTTATGGTGGGCAGGTTTTTAAACTAGATTTAGTTATGGCTTCAACCATTGTTTTATGTGTTTTAGCAACTTTAATGTATGCGTTAATTGCACTATTAGAAAAAGTTTTAATTAGATATGATAAATAGTTTTTTATAAAATAAAAGGTAGGCAAAAAGCCTACCTTTTTTAATTTTTCACTTATTATATTAGACATAATGAAAATATTAAACATTAGTATTTTACAATGGTTTATTGTTTTTAGTATTATAGCAAGATGCAGATAATTCCACCACGATTTTCATTAACGATTTTAGTTAAAGTTTTACGCATTTTTCCTTGGGCTTCTTTTGGCATAGCAGTTAATTTACCTGCTAAACCTTCATTAACTAAATCGTGCAATGATTTGCCAAACATATTTGTTTCCCAAATTGCTGATGGGTTATCTTGAAACTTGTTCATAATAAAGTTAACCATATCTTCCCCTTGCTTTTCCGTGCCAACTGTTGGTGCTACTTCGGTATTTACGTCAACTTTAACAATATGTAAACTTGGTGCTGATGCCTTTAATTTAACCCCAAACCTACCACCTTGTTTAACTAAAACGGGCTCTTCTAAATTCATTTCATCAATAGTTGGTAAAACTACGCCATAGCCATTTTGTTCGGCGTCTTCTAGGGCAGTTCTAATTTTTTGGTATTTTCTTTTTTCGTTAGAAAACTCTTTTATATAAGTTAAAAGTTCATAGTCATCATTGATACTTTCTTCACACTCATTAGATAACACCTTAAAAAACAATCCGTTTTGAACTTTTAAATCATATTCACCAACGCCCTTATCCAAACGTAATTCTTTAAGGGTTAATTTTTCAATATCGCTACTATCATCAAAAAGTTCGTCTAATCTATTAAAATCACACATCTTTTTAATGGATTTAGAGCCTGATTTGATTTTATCAATAATTTGGCTAATTATATAATTATCTGCTGGAAGCGCTTGCATCCATTTAGGCAAATTAACGTTAAAAGAACACATAGGGAATTCAAGCAATACTTTTTCCATAATATTGCTTATATCATCACTTGTTAAGTTTAGAGCATCAATAGTGATTACTTGAACGCCATATTTATTTTCAATTTCTAAAGCAAGTTCTAAAGTTTTATCAGAGTTAGGGTTTTTACTATTTAATAATACAATAAAAGGCTTATTTAATTCTTTTAATTCATTAATTACCTTTTCTTCTGCATTAATATAGTTTTCCCTTGCTATTTCCCCTATACTACCATCAGTAGTAATAACAACACCTATTGTAGAATAATCTGCAATAACCTTTCTAGTTCCTATTTCTGCAGCCTTTTCAAAGGGCATTTCCTTTTCATCCCAAGGTGTTTTAACTAATCTAGGCTTATCGTTTTCTTGATGCCCTACCGCCCCGTCTACTAAATAGCCAACACAGTCAACTAAGCGTATATTTGCGCTTGCCTTATTTTTAAACTGAACCCTTACACCGTTTGCTGGGATAAACTTTGGTTGTGTTGTCATAATAGTTTTACCATCAGCAGATTGAGGCATTTCATCAGTAGCAATTTGTTTTTGCAATTTATTATTGATGTTTGGCAAAACAAACTTATCCATGAACTTTGTAATAAAGGTTGATTTACCCGTTCTAACAGGCCCAACCACACCTATAAATATATCCCCATCAGTCCTAAGGGCTATATCTTTATATATATTGTATTTATCCATAAAAAACCTCCCACACATTACACAAGTAATATATGAGAGATTTTATTTCATTATGAAAAAAATTTAATTTTTAGATAAAAAAGGATATTTTTTAATAAAATACACTATTTAACTTCAATTTTATCAACATTTTCAATAGAAGAATTTGTTTGTTCTTGCAAATTAAAATTAGTAGCATTAGAAGTATCAATATTATTTTGTGAACTATCCTTATTTTCACGGGCTTTTTTAGCCTTCATTTTAATAACCATTTCTTTAATAGAAGTTGGGTGTTCTTCCCCTGCAAGCATTCTTTGAATATTTTGTCTATGCGCAAGCCAGGTAAATAAACAAATTGCTAATATTAATAGATTAGATAATATATAGAATACTATTGCATATATATTTTTTGTTTCATTATAAGATAAGAAAATTCTAATAGCATTGCCGATTGCAGGTGGCGTTATTGCAATAAAAGAACCCATAGCACCAAACTCTGTAAAATAAATAAATACCCCTGCGGCAACTAGTGCCATTATCATAATAACAGCCCATTGCCAACCATAACAGCAAGAACATGCTAAAAATACACCTATGGTTGACGCAATACCTTTGCCACCCTTAAATTTTAAGAAAACAGGATAAATATGCCCTAAAACAGCACAAAAACCACATAAATAAATAGCAAAGTCAGCAACAATAAATTCAGTATCTAAAATATATCTATCCCTAGTTAAAAAATAAGCAACTAAAGCAGGAACTGCGCCCTTCATAATATCTAAAAAGAAGGTTAATAGCCCTGCAGCAAGCCCTAAATTCCTACTCATATTAAGTGTTCCAGGGTTGCCACTACCAAGTTGGCGAATATCAGTTTTTTTAATTTTAGAAATAATTAATGCCCAGTTTATGTTGCCAACTAAATAACTACAAACGGCAAGTATAATTAACAATAAAAGATTACTCATCTTCGTTATTGCTCCTAACTAAAATTTTAATCGGCGTACCTGAAAAATCATATGCCTTACGAATACAATTTTCCAAATACCTTTTATAAGAGAAGTGCATTAATGCAGGTTCGTTTACAAACAAAAGAAAAGTTGGTGGATTTGTGCACATTTGTGTTGCATATTTGATTTTTAAGCGCTTTCCATTAACTGATGGTGGTTCGTTAGCACGCACGCAGTCTAAAATTAAATCATTTAATTGACCAGTTGAAACACGCTTATTTGCATTATCATAAACCCTTAATGCTAAATCTAAAATCTTATCCGTGCGCAAACCGGTTTTTGCTGACACATAGATAGATTGCAAATAATCCATAAACTTTAATTGTTCGTTTAGGTCTGCATTATATTTATTAATTGTGTTAGTATCCTTTTCAATTAAATCCCACTTATTCATTACAACGATTGATGGCTTACCTTCATCATGAATATACCCACAAATCTTAACGTCTTGCTCGGTAACACCTTCAGAAGAATCAATCATCATAATGCAAACGTCAGCACGGCGAATAGCACCTAATGCACGCAAAACACTATAATATTCTAAGTGTTCTTCAACGCTCTTTTTCTTTCTAATACCTGCAGTATCAATAATAGTAAATTCTGTATCGTTATAAACGAATTTTGTATCAATTGCATCCCTAGTAGTACCCGCTATGTCAGACACAATTGTCCTATCAAACCCTAGTAATTTATTACATAAACTTGACTTTCCTGCATTAGGCTTTCCTACTACAGCAAGTTTAATAGAATTATCATCTTCTTTAGTATCACAAGCGCTAATTAACTTAACAACTTCATCTAATAAATCACCTATTCCATTACCGTGTTCAGCAGAAATACCATAAGGTTCACCAAGTCCTAGGTTATAAAATTCAAACAACTTTTCAGGGTCGTAATTATCAAGTTTATTAACCGCTAAAAGAACTGGCTTCCCTGATTTGCGAAGTTTCATAGCAACGTCTTCATCAGATGCGTTTAAGCCTGTTTTAGCATCAGTAAATAAAATAATAACGTCAGCAGTTTCAATAGCAATTTCTGCTTGCTTTTGAATATGGCGCCACATTTGGTCTGTAGATTTTAGTTCTAACCCACCCGTATCAACCAAAGTAAAATAATTGCCACACCATTCGGCATCAGCATATAACCTATCCCTAGTAACCCCTGGGAAATTTTCAACTATAGATAATCTTTGCCCAACAACCTTATTAAAAAACGTAGATTTACCCACGTTTGGTCTACCAACAATTGCAACTAACGGTTTAGCCAAAATTAACACTTCCTTTAATAATTATTTATTGCATATAACTGCTTCATTATTTTGCCCGTCTAAACGAACAAGCACAATCTCATCACGAGACGTAGGCACGTTTTTGCCCACGTAATCAGCCCTAATAGGTAGTTCTCTATGCCCCCTATCAATTAGAACTGCAAGTTGAACTGTCCTAGGTCTGCCAAACCTAATAATAGCATCAATCCCTGCGCGAACAGTTCTACCCGTATATAAAACGTCATCACACAAAATAACGTCTTTATCAGTAACTGAAAAGTCAATTTTACTTCCGTTAACCTTAGCATCTTCATTTTGAGATAAAAGGTCGTCACGATAAAGTGTGATATCAATTAACCCCATAGGCAAATTAACGTTTTCAATTTGATAAATATTTTCCTTGATTAGATTACAAAAAGGCACGCCACCACGGGCTATACCAAGCAAAACCACGTTGCTAACCCCTTTGTTATTCTCAATAATTTCATGGGAAATACGCTTAATTGCGCGGTTAATTCCCATAGAATCTAATAATACAGTTTTAATTTCCATATTTCACTTCAATGTTTTTAATATCTTTTCAAAATAATCGGGCAATTCACATGAAAAACTAACCTTTTCGTTAGTTGTTGGGTGAATAAACTTTAATTCTTTTGCATGCAATAGTTGCCCGTTAAGATTAAATTTTTGATTTTTATATCCATATTCTTTATCGCCAACAATAGGGTGACCCAAATGCTTAGCATGAACACGAATTTGATGCGTTCTTCCCGTTTTAAGTGAAAATTCACATAAAGTATAGTCTTTATAGCGCTTTATAACCTTATAATTAGTTATCGCTTCACGCCCCATTGACACAACTGCCATTTTAGTTCTATCTTTTGGGTTTCTGCCTATAAAAGTATTAACCGTTCCACTATCAGTTTTCAAAACCCCTTCTAAAAGTGCAATATACTTTCTTGAACAGGTTTTATCTTCTAATTGTTTGGCTAATTTTATATGTGCATTGTCGTTTTTAGCAACAACTAGTAGCCCCGAAGTATTTTTATCTATCCTATGGACTATCCCTGGTCTAATTACGCCGTTTATCCCTGAAAGATTATCCAAATGATAAATTAGGGCATTGACAAGAGTTCCACCATTAGTTCCATTACCAGCGTGCACGGTTAACCCTTGTGGCTTGTTTATAACGGCTAAATCATTATCTTGATAAATTATATCAAGTGGAATATTTTGTGGCTCTAAATCAAGTTTTTTATCTTCAGGAATTAAAACTTCAATATTATCGTTAGTCTTTAGAACTTTGTTGGCTTTAGCAATGGTATTATTAACTAAAACGCAACCATCATCACAAAGTTTTTTTATTCTAGACCTTGTAAATGAAAGTTTGCTAGATAAATAAACGTCAATTCTTATTCCGTTTTCATCACAAATAAAGGTATTATTCTTTAACATTTTTCTTAAACACCGCACTTTCATCTAAGAATAAGAAATGAATTATTAACATTATTACACCGACACACAAAAAAGAATCGGCAAGATTAAATATAGGAAAATGATAATCACCAAATATAAAGCCTAAAAAATCTATAACGTACCCTAAAAATAATCTATCAATAAAATTACCTATCGTTCCGCCTATAATTAACGCTAATGCAAATTTCAACCAAGTAAAATTGTTTTTTACAGCATAAATATACATAAAAATGAAGGCAATTAATGCAACGCCTGTTAAAATCTTAAAAAAGGTTTGCCCCCAAGAAACTTCTGCTAAAAAACTCCAAGCAGCACCAGTGTTTTCAGCATAGGTCAACTTAAAAAAGCCGTCAATTACAATAGTTTCCCCACCATTAAGATAGATTTCCTTAAAAGCGAACTTAGTAATTTGGTCAACAACTACACAAGCAATCATTA
>JAZRDW010000210.1:0-2242 GCA_045660505.1 Christensenellaceae bacterium
AAGGAAAATAGTTAAAGGAAAAAAAGAGATGAAAAAGATTGTTTTTTTAGGTTGTGAAAATTCACACTCAGCAATGTTTTTAGAATTTATTAAAACTAACCCAAAGTATAGTGATATTGAAGTTTTGGGCGTTTATAGTTATGATGAAGTTGCTTGCAAAAATCTTAATGAAAAATACGGCGTTCCTATTTTAGAAAACTTTGATAGTATGGTTGGCAAAGTAGACGGCGTTGTTATAACTGCTAGGCATGGCGATAACCATTATAAATATGCTAAGCCATATATAGAAAAGTGTGTTACATTGTTTTTAGATAAGCCTATCACAATAAGCGAAACCGAAGCCCAAAGTCTTATGAAAGAGTGTAAAGAAAAGGGTGCAAAAATCACAGGTGGTTCTTGCTTAAGGTTTGAAAAGTTTGTTAACCAAATTTCAAGTGAGCATTTATCTAATGAAGATGGTGCTACTTTAGGTGGGTTTATTCGCTGTCCTGTTAGTTTAGAAAATGAATATGGTGGCTTTTATTTTTATGCCCAACACCTAGTAGAAGCCGTGTTAGTTGCATTTGGCAGAAATGTTAAAAGCGTTTTAGCAAAAAGAAATGGCAAAACACTCCAAGTAATGTTTAATTATGCTGATTTTACCGTGTGTGGCACTTTCTCAGAATTAGGCTTTGGCTCATATTATTTAGCGCGCTTAACTGAAAATAAGGTCACTAGCGGTGACCTTTCGGTTGATAGTTTTTGCTTTAATAGTGAGTGGGAAGAATTTTATAATATTTTATCAGGCGCAAATCAAGTTGCTGACTTTAAGGAATTTATTTCGCCTGTGTTCGTAATGAACGCAATATATCGTTCAATGCAAACTAAAAGAGAAGAAATTATTAAGGAGTATGAAGTATAATGGCAAAATTAACTCTATCAGCATTTTCAGATGAATATTCTGAAAACTTGGTTGAACAATGTCAAGCATTAAATAAATTTAACATTGGCTTTATGGAAATGCGTGGTGTAAACGGCAAAAACGTTTCCACCTTAACAAAAGAAGAAGTTAAAAATGCAAAAAGCATTTTAAGTGATTATGGTATTAAAGTTTCAAGTATAGGTTCGCCTTTAGGCAAAATTAAGGTAGACGGGGATATTAATGCGCATTTAGAAACTGCTAAAAGCGTTTTTGAAACGGCAAACGAATTAGGCGCAAAAAATATTCGTATGTTTAGTTTTTACTTGCCAGACGGTAAATCTAGGGATGAAAGTAAAACTCAAGTTTTTGATGCCTTAGAAAAGTTAGTTAAACTTTCTGAAGAATATTCTTTAACCTTATGCCACGAAAACGAAGCACTTATTTATGGCGAAAGCCCTGAAAAATGTTTTGAAATTTTAGAATATTTCGGTGGCAAGTTGAAAGCCGTTTTAGATATGGGCAACTTTGTTTTAGATGGGTTTAACCCGGTTAAAGCATACGAATTACTAAATGATTATATTGAATACTTCCATATTAAAGATTCCTTATATGCAGGTGCAATAGTTCCGGCAGGCAAAGGGGAAGCGTGCATTAAACAAATTTTAGATGATTATAAGTTAAACGGCAAAAAGGATACTTTTATAACCTTAGAACCACACTTACAAACTTTTAGTGGGTTAAACGCATTAGTTGGCAAAACTTTTGAAAACCCTTATAAGTATAACGACCAAAAGGAAGCCTTTACCGACGCCGTTGAAAAATTAAACGCATTGTTATAAGTAAAATGTATACTAGTTTAGATTTAGAAAAGGGCTTTTATCAACTAGGTATAAAAAAAGGGGATACCATTTTAGTTCACTCATCATATAAATCTTTAGGTCAAATTGATGGTGGCGCAAAAACGGTTATTGATGCATTGCTTAAAGTTTTAGGCGAAGATGGAACGCTTATGTTCCCAGCATTTACTTTTGGCGTAGTTACCGAAGAAAACCCTTACTTTAATTACTATGAAACTAAAAGCCAAATGGGGTATTTATCAGAATATTTCCGTACCCAAGTTAAGGGGGTAATAAGAAGTAAACACTTAACCCATTCTGTATCAGCAATAGGCTTAAATGCAGAGTTTTTGGTTAATGGTCACGATAAAGATACAACGATGGTAGGGGAAAATTCACCCATAGCAAAATTACCAAAGTTAAACGGAAAAATTTTGTTTATAGGCTGTGGTATAGGTTGCAATACTTCTATGCACGGGGTAGAGCAAACTATTAATCCACCATA
>JAZRDW010000211.1:0-21066 GCA_045660505.1 Christensenellaceae bacterium
CAACCTAAGAACGCATCATCTCCTATACTTGTCACGCCATTCCCTATTACTACACTTATTAATGATGAGCAATCTTCAAACGCAGAAAAACCTATACTTGTCACGCTATCTGGGATAACTACGCTTGTTAATGATGAGCAATATTCGAACGCCATATCACCTATACTTTCTACGCTATTCCCTATTACAACACTTGTTAATGATGAGCATCCATAGAACGCTGCTGCATCTATACTTGTCACACTGTTTGGTATTTCTATACTTGTTAATGAGCCGTAATGACAGAACGCAGAAGAGTTTATTTTTGTTGCAGTAGTTAATTTTACTTCGGTCACTAATTCATTGTTTATATATAAGTTTTTAGCATAAGATAATGGGTTTGAAGAAGAATCAGAAAACTCAATTTGTGCCCAACTATCTATACTACCTAAATAGTTTACACTTGTTAATTTAGAGCAATATTCGAACGCATCATCACCTATACTTTCTACGCTATCCCCTATTTCTACACTTGCTAATGAGACGCAATACGCGAAAGCATAAGAACCTATACTTGTCACGCTATCTGGAATTACTATGCTTGTTAGTGCCGTGCAATCATAGAACGCATAAGAATCTATACTTGTTACATAGTCAGGGATAACAATTTCTGTTTTGGTTTTATCTTTTAATCCCGTGATTTCACAAGTAGTTAAAGTAGAAGAAAAACTAAATATAGCCATTTCTTCCTTTAATGCACTTTTTGCTACAATATCTTTATCAATAGTGAAAGTATAAGTTGTATCGGTTGAAAGCAATGTTGCCCCACTATACCAGCCGATAAAATTATAACCTAAATTTACACTTGCAGTTGTTGTAATCACTTTGCCATATTTATAACTACCACTATTTGTTATTTCCCCTTTAAAACTTGAATCTTTTAAAAGGCTATATTTATTTCTTGTATAGTATAGTTTTAATATTAAACTGCCGTCGCCGTTTATGTTTCCACTTAAATTACTCTTGCTTGTGTTAAAAATAAAGTGTTCAAAAGTTTTCGCAGTTACACTTGCTAAAGTATCAGTCGTGCCAAACTTATTCTCAGTTATACTATTATCTATTGTGTAATTACTATCTTCTATATTTTCAAAATAGTATTCTACCTTGTATGCTGTGTTTGTATTTGCACTCCACTTTGCCGTTAAAGTAATGTTTTCTGTTGGACTAAAAGTATAAACTAATTCATTGCTTACCTTATCTTCTCCATTATACCATCCCAAGAAAGTATACCCTGTGTTTACAGTTGCAGTCACCGTTGCTTGTTTACCATATTTGAAACTATTTGCACCTGCAACCGTTCCTTTGTTATTCTCTTTTGCAACTTGAACGTTGTAAACATTTCTTGTATAGTATAGTTTTAATACTAAACTGCCGTTTCCATTTAAACTGCCACTTAAATTGCTTTTATATGAGTTAAAAGTAAAGTGTTCAATAGTATCGGCTGTTATAGAAACGCTTGTATCCGTTGTTCCAAACTTATCTTCACTTTCAGTTAAGGTATATTCATCATCTTCTAGGTTTTGTAAATAGTATTCTACCTTGTATGGTGTATTTGTGTTTGCTTGCCACTTTGCCGTTAAAATAATGTTTTCTGTTGGACTAAAAGTGTAAACTAATTCATTACTTACCTTATCTTCTCCATTATGCCAACCTAAGAAAGTATATCCTACATTTACCGTTGCAGTTACCGTTGCTTGTTTGCCATACTTAAAAGTATTTGCCCCTGCAACCGTTCCTTTGTTATTCTCTTTTGCAACTTGAACGTTGTAAACATTTCTTGTATAGTATAGTTTTAATATTAAACTGCCGTTTCCATTTAAATTCCCACTTAAATTGCTTTTATATGAATTAAAAGTAAAATGTTCAATAGTATCGGCTGTTATAGAAACAGTTGTATCTGTTGTGCCAGTTAAATTTTTAGTTAAACTATTATCAATTGTGTAATTACTATCTTCTATATTTTCAAAATAGTATTCTACTTTGTATGGTGTATTTGTGTTTGCTTGCCAAATAGCATTTATATAAGTATTTTCTGTTATAGGCAAATCAAAATCATAATCCCACCCCATAAAAGTGTAGCCTGCTCTTTCTAGCGTTTCAGTTGGCATTGTTGCTAGATTCCCTTCTTCTATCGTTTGACCTTCAATGCTAGTTGCTTGTGTATTAAAGTAAACGTTATACATAGGTTTACGCCTTATGATAACCTTAAATGTTTTTGTTATATTGCCATTTTGCATTTCAAATATGTAGAAAATATTGTCGCCTGGGTTTAATGGAACAACTTTTGTTAACACTTGTTGACTGCCATACTGGTCATAAGAAACTATAAAATCAACGTTGCCATTAATAGTAATTTCATTATTAAAATTAAATTCTTCTTTTTCATTTGCAACTATGCCATTTGCGTTTAAATCTTCTATAGTTAAAGTATTAAAACTAATATGGCTAACTAGTTTTGTATTTTCATCAATAATTGTATCAGTTGCGTCGCAATTATCTATATCGCAAATGGCTGTTTTTGTTCCGTCTTCCGTATAGGTTGCATTATTGTCAGAAACATAGTTCGTAAATACGTGCTCGTGCTCTTTGCTACAACCCGTTGCAACAAAAAGAATTGAACATAGTACTAAAATAATTGTAAAAAGTTTAGTTATAAAAGAATTTTTCATAATATATCTCCTTTTCACTTATTATAATCGCATATTATACGATTGTCAAGTATTTTATCGTATAGCATACGATAATAATACTAAGGGGGATAATTAGAAATATGGATTTACAACAAATACAAATAAGGCTTAGAGAGGCTATAAAACAAAGTAATTTAACGCAAAAAGAAATTGCAAAGCAAATAGGGGTTTCCTTTCAAACGGTTTCTAAGTATATGAGAGAAGATATTTTCCCTGCGTTAGATACTTTTTCTAAACTATGCAAAGTTTTAGACGTTAAATCTGATTATATTTTAGGCTTAGAAGAATATTAAAGGGCTGTTCAACTGAACAGCCCTTTAATTTATTGTTATATCATTTTGGAAAATTCTTTTTTTAGTCTAACTATTATCTTTTTTTCTAAGCGGGAAATATAACTTTGTGAAATGCCAAGCATATCGGCAACTTCTTTTTGCGTTTTTTCTTCTTCCCCTTTTAAGCCGTATCTTAATTCCATAATCTCACGCTCTCTATCGTTTAATTTAGTTAACGCAACCCCTAAAAGTTCGTTTTCAACCCCGTTTTCAATTTTTTTATAAACTATATCGCCATCCGTTCCCATAATGTCTGATAGCATAAGTTCGTTGCCATCCCAGTCGGTATTTAAGGGTTCATCAAACGAAACTTCCGACTTAATTTTAACCGTTCTTCTTAAATGCATTAAAATTTCGTTCTCAATGCACCTTGACGCATAGGTGGCAAGTTTTATATTTTTATCCATATTAAATGAATTTACTGCTTTAATTAAGCCTATTGTCCCAACCGAAACAAGGTCGTCTAAATCAACGCCCGTGTTCTCAAAACGGCGGGCTATGTATACAACAAGCCTTAAGTTGTGTTCTATAAGTTTATCACGAATTTCACTCTCTCCATCGTTAAGTTTACAAATCATATCGTTTTCTTCTTCTTGGGTAAAAGGGCGTGGCAAAACTTCACCCCCACTTATAAACCTTAAAAGGTTTTTTGATAAACTAAACTTTTTAAGAAACTTTTTTATTTTCTCTATCAATTTGTTCATAATCCTTCTCCTTAAATAAACTAGGGTGCAAAATTATATCGTAGCCATCAAAACTTATGCTTGATACACACAGCGTAACCATTTTAAATATATTCACTTTTTTGCCTATATATATCTTTAATTCATCAATAGTTATGGCAAAATTTTCAGTTTGTCCTGAAATGGTGGTAATTAATATCTTTTTTAGTTTTAAGTGGGTAAAATTTTCATCAATAAACTGGTTAAAAAAGGCTTTTGAACAAAAAATTACAGGGTTATCATTATCAAAAACGCCGTTCCCCGTGTCTAAAAAACCTTTAGCAGTTTTTACAATGTTATTAACCTTAATTTCTATTTGATAGGTAAAAGAAACTATATCTTTTTGCCTATATAAAAATTTAACTACCCCACCTATACATTTATAAATTATATAGAAAGGTAATATCATAAGAGTAATGGAAATTTCTGTTGAATATTCTATGTTAAATAGGCTAAAAATCCCCAAAATTGCCCCTAAAAATAAAAAAGTTAAGGTAAAAAAAGTTATAGTAAAAATAAAATAACTTCTTATAGAATTGTGTTTGTTTGCTAAAATGCACATTATTAGCCCGCAAAAGAACCGAACTAAAATTGAAATTATTTTTTCTTCATAAACAAGTGGAATTATTAGCGCAATAAGCGTTCCAAATAGCGAAGAAATTAAAACTCTACCCTTATTAAAATTTAACCCTAAAATAGCAAAGGTTATTTTTAAAATTAAAAAATCAATAACTAAATTATCAATAATAACGTATTCAATAAAAACAACCATTTTTTGCCCCTTGGGGTAATAATTTTAGCACGGCAAAATCGCTATGAAAGGTAAATTTTTTATATATTTTCATTTATTTTGTAGAAAAGAAAAACACGCTTATTTTTAAGCGTGTTTTGTTTTTTATTATATTTATTGTTTTTATTGAACGATTCAAATACAAGTTTCTATCCACCCATAAACGGGTTAGAAACAAGCAGGTCAAGGCACACTATTACCTACTAAAACAGGTCAAATACAAGTCAGACACGGAAAACGAGCAATTTATGTAAAATAACACCAAACTCCCTAGAACGGGTTAGATGCAAGCAAGACGAGGCTCGCTAGCATTTTGGGTGAAATAAACCGTCTGGTTATTGAAGTCAAAATGCGACGCAGTTAACGCAGTATTGCGAAGTATATAAGCCGTTCATTTATTTCATAAAGGCTAATATTACATCGTTCTGCACATACAAGTATTCATCTTTAATTGTTAAAATATCGCCATTTCTATTTAAGAATTTTTCTTTTTTTGATAAAACTGACTTATATTCAGTATCAAAATCAGTATTAAATAAGGTATTAAATTCGTTAATATCTAAACCGAAAGAAGTTCTTAAAGCAAGCATAATTTTTTCAAACTTACTATCTTCAAAAGAAATATCATCACTAGAAATTTCTGGACTTTTGTTATAGATAATTGCATTCATATATTCATCAATGCTAAATGAATTTGTAAAACGCCTATTATCCATAAACGAACTTGCTGAAACGCCAACGCCTATATATTCGCCACGCTTCCAGTAATTCATATTGTGTTTTGAATAAAAATTGTCTTTAGCAAAGTTGCTAACTTCATATCTATAAAAGCCTTTATCTTTTAAGTATTCCCTAATGCCGTCGTAAATATCGGCAACTTCATCATCAGATAGAAGTTCGCCGTTTTGGTAATCGGTATAAATAGGCGTGCCTACTTCTGGGGTTAATGCATAAATTGATAAATGGCTTACCCCACCTGCAATAGCAAGTTCGCAAGTCTTTTTAACTTGTTCTAAATCTTGGTCGTGAAGACCTAGCAAAATATCTGCGCTAATATTTTCGCCCTTTAATAGATTACAAGTAAGCAAAAAGTCCTTTGCCGTGTGAATTCTATTTAACCTTTCAAGTTGTTCGTTAAAGCCCGTTTGCAATCCTATTGAAAAACGGTTTACCCCTACGCTTTTATAAGCCTTAATTTTTTCTGCATCAACCGTGCCTGGGTTAAGTTCAATGGTAATTTCAGCATCATCTTTAACCTTAAAGCAGTTTTTAACTTGCCTTACCGCACCCACAATAAGTTCAGGTGCAACGACAGACGGCGTACCCCCACCTATATAAATTGTGTCAATTATAGTGTTTGGGTATTGAATAGAACGGCCTTTAATTTCCCTATAAAGGCAAGCAAAATAGCCTTCTGCCTTGTTTATTTCCCTTGGGTAAGACGCAAAGTCACAATAGGTGCATTTTTGTGCACAAAACGGAACGTGAATATATAATCCTGCCATAATAATTACCTATTATTGTTATCAGTTTTAAGGATAGAAATAAATGCTTCAGACGGAATTTCAACCGTGCCGATTGAACGCATTTTCTTTTTACCTTCTTTTTGTTTTTCAAGTAGTTTTTTCTTTCTAGTAACGTCACCGCCATAGCACTTTGCTAAAACGTCCTTTCTAAACGCTTTAACAGTTTCCCTAGCGATAATCTTACCACCAACGGCTGCTTGAATAGGTATTTCAAACATTTGCCTTGGGATAGCATCTTTTAACTTTTCAGCAATTTGCCTACCCCTTTCATACGCCTTATCTTTATGAACGATTATTGATAAAGCATCACAAATATCCCCGTTAAGTAGCATGTCAAGTTTAACCAAATCACTTCTTTGATAGCCCGAAATTTCATAGTCAAAAGACGCATAACCTTTAGTGCGTGATTTTAAACTATCAAAAAAGTCGTAAATAATTTCGTTAAGTGGAAGAATATATTTTAATTGAACCCTTGTTTTATCAAGGTAAACCATATCTTTATATTCCCCACGCTTATATTGGCAAAGTTCCATAATAGGCCCAACGAATTCTGGTGGCGTAAAGATACTTGCATTGATAATGGGTTCTTCCATATAATCAATTTCAGTAACAGGTGGTAAGTGGGTTGGGTTTTCAATAATAAGTTCAGTTCCGTCCGTTTTATAAACTTTATATGAAACAGATGGCGCTGTGGTAATAATATCTAAATCAAATTCACGCTCTATTCTCTCTTGAATAACGTCCATGTGCAAAAGCCCTAAAAAGCCACACCTAAACCCAAAGCCGAGTGCCGCTGAATTATCAGGCTCAATAGAAAGGGCTGCGTCGTTAAGTTTTAATTTTAGTAACGCGTCCTTTAAGTCGTTAAACTTACTGCCATCTAGTGGGAACACGCCAGAGAACACCATAGGTAGTGCCTTTTTATATCCGTCAAGTGGTTGTGGCGCAGGGTTAACAACAGAAGTAATAGTGTCGCCAACTGCAGTATCTTCAATGCTTTTAATACTTGCCGCAATATAGCCAACTTCCCCGGCAGAAAGAATATCTTTTTGTTGCATTTTTGGTGAGAACACGCCAACTTCAGTTACATCAAATTGCTTGTCTGACATAAAAGTTTTAATCTTAGTGCCGATTTTAACGCTACCATCCATAATTCTTACAAAGCAAATAACGCCTTTAAAATTATCGTAATAACTATCAAAAATAAGTGCTTTTAACGGTGCGTTTTCATCACCCTTTGGGGCAGGTATTTTTTCAACAACTTGTTCTAAAACTTCTTCAATATTAAGCCCTGTTTTTGCTGAAATTCTAGGGGCTGATTGCGCTTCTATCCCTAAAATTTCTTCAATCTCGTTAGCAATTTCATCAGGCCTTGCAGATGCTAAGTCCACCTTGTTAATAACGGGCATAATCTCTAAATCGTTATCAATGGCAAGATATGCGTTTGCTAAGGTTTGCGCTTGAACGCCTTGCGTAGAGTCCACTATCAATATTGCACCTTCGCAAGCCTTTAACGACCTAGAAACTTCATAAGTAAAGTCAACGTGGCCAGGAGTATCAATAAGGTTAAAAATATATTCTTTTCCATTTTTAGCCTTATAAAACATCCTAACAGGGGTAAGTTTAATAGTAATGCCCCTTTCACGCTCTAAGTCCATTGAATCTAAAAGTTGGTCTTCCATATCACGCTCGCTAACTTGACCAGTCTTTTCCATAAGCCTATCCGCCAAGGTTGATTTGCCGTGGTCAATGTGCGCCACTATACAGAAGTTTCTAATATTTTCTTTATTGATTGACATAAATACCCTTTTTTTGTATAATTAAACTAATTAAAATGAGTTTTTTATTATATTTTAACCTTTAATAGTATATAATAAAAGCGACAATTTTGCAAGCATTTAAAGGAGAAAGCAATGAGAATAGATAATAATAGTTGGCTTTTAACAAGCCCTATTGCCCACAGGGGTCTTTGGGGTGGGCATATTATTGAAAACTCTTTCCCCGCATACCAAAACGCAATTAATCACGGCTACCCTATTGAAATTGATATTTACCAAAGTGTTGATGGGGAATTGTTTTCTTTTCACGATAAAACGCTAAAAAGGATGACGGGGGCTGACGGCTTTATCTTTGAAAAAACTTCAAAAGAATTGAAAGAATTAAGGCTAAGTAATTCAACCGAAACTATCCCCACCTTAAAAGAAGTTTTAAGTTTGGTAGGCGGAAAAGTTCCCTTACTTATAGAGTTTAAGGACCAACCCGATAAAACTTTCGTTAAAAATGCCGTTGAAATTCTAAAAGAATATAAAGGGGAATTTGCCGTTCAGTCTTTTAACCCTTTCATTATTAAAGAAATTAAAAAACTTGCAACGAATTTTATTAGGGGGGTTTTAACTACTAGCACACACGCTAAAGAAGAAAGTAAAACGGTGCAATTCGTGCTAAAGCATATGCCTTTTAACTTTTTGATTAAACCTGATTTTATCAGTTGCGCCTATGAAGATTTAGATTTTGTTAAGCGTAAATCAAAACGCACACCCGTTATTGCGTGGACAATTACTAGTATTGAAATTGAAAATTCTTTGCCACCATTTGTTAAAAACATTATCTTTGAACACTATTTAGCAAAATAACTAACTATAATATTAAACAAAAAAGGAACTGGCTTTTCAGTTCCTTTTTTGTTTAATCACTTTCTCTACCCACTAAATAATCAATATTAACTTCAAAAAAATCAGCCAAAAGCCATAATGAAGTTATGCTAGGCTCTTTTTTCCCACAAACCCACGAACTTATTGTATTTTGCTTAACCCCTACTTCTTTTGCTAATTTAACTTGATTAAGCCCACGCTCTTTCATAAGTCCTTTTAATCTTTCAATAAATATAATTTCCAAAATATCTCACCATTTTTTTTATTGACATTTTAGCACCTTGGTAGTATAATGAATAAAAATATCCCCTTGGGGATATTGCCATAAGTTGTCAAATTTTTACACACAGGAGAAAAATTATGAAAAAACAAGTTAATCAAATCTTTATTTTTATCGGCTTTGCAGTTGCATTTCTAGGTTTATTATTAAACGCTACTATTGACTACAGGCCTTCAACATCAGCATCTTCACTAGGTTTAGTTGCTTTGCTTGGCGCAACTTTTATTTTTGCAAAAAACAGCGTTGTTAAAAACGTTGGTTACGGTCTTTGTACTTTAAGCGCTATTACTAGTTTCCCTTTATTTGCTTCAACTGACCCAGGCTTATTAATCTATACTATCGGTACAGTTATTATGTTGCTTGGTGTATTAATTTATTTCGTTTCTTTAGTTTTAAATGGTCTTGGCTGGGTTAAAACTGATAATGCGTCAAAAACTGAAGATGTAACAAATCTTTTAACAGTTTTAAATAACTACAAACTTTTAGAAAAAGAAAACATTTTAAGCGCAGAAGAATTTACTGCAATTAAACAAACCTTTTATCTGCAAACACAAACAAGGCCGAAACTATTGACGACCTTAAGAAATGGAAAAAAGCTGTTGAACAACAAGTTATTACAGAAGAAGAATATAACGCTATTAAATCTGAAATTCTATCTAAATAACTTTTATTCTTGACAACTAAGGCATTAAAAAAGGAACTGGCTTTTCAGTTCCTTTTTATTTTATTTATATATAAGTTTTTCTCTACAAGTTTTGCAATAATACTTGCTATATGGCTGATTATTTTTCCTTAAAGATTTTATTAAACACCATCTTTTTTTGCATTTTGGGCATTCAACAATATCCATAGTGTTTTTATCAAATTCATCAATATTAAACACTTTTTTCCTTTTAAAAGCACCCTTTTCCATTTTGCATTTTGAATAAACGGTAATGTTAAAAGGCGTGTTTTTGTTAACAACTTCCCTATACTTTCGCCAACCCTGTGTGTGGTTCATTCCGTCTTTAACGGTGTGAAGTAGTTCGTGGATAACCGTTTGGTAAATATCTAATTCTTCTAATAAAAACTTATTTATGGTTATATAAAAATCATAACCACTTGTTTTTTTAAGCCTTTTACCTAAACAAGTTTTTCCGTAGTAAGAATACCCCCTATTTTCCCCAAAATAAATGGAATTTGATATAGGGATATTTAAACTATAAGCAAGTTTTATGCAATTTATAATGATATTTTTAAATTTTTCACTAACGCAAAAATAATAATTTTCTTTCATCATTTTTATTTAAACTTATGGCGTAAACCCTTTTATCGTTTACGCCATCATATAAATTATCTTCCAAATTTTTTCATTAACATTTTAAGCATATCTTCTTGGGACATTTCTTTTTCTTTATTAAAGTTTTCCTTTGACCTTTTCTTTTCAGCGTCAATTCTGCCTTGTTTTCTTTCCCTATCGGTTTTTTGGTTTTGAACGGCAATGCCTTCAGGAAGTTCGCTTGTCTTCATAGAAAGTGAAATCTTCTTTTTAACTTGGTCAACCCCTAAAACTTTAACCTTAACTAAATCGCCAACCTTCAAAACGTCTGACGGATGCTTAATATACCCAGAAGAAATTTGTGAAATGTGAACTAACCCGTCTTGATGAACGCCTATATCAACGAACACGCCGAAGTCAATAACGTTTCTAACCGTGCCGTTTAGTTCCATACCTTCTTTAAGGTCTGCTAAATCCATTAGGTCACTTCTTAAAATAGGCTTTGGTAAACTATCACGAATATCCCTACCAGGTTTTAAGAGTTCAGTAATAATATCTTGAATAGTTGGAACGCCAACGCCACATTCTTTAGCGCAATTTTCTAACCCTTTAGCGTTAACCTTTTCTCTAATTTCACTAATTTTGCCGTTAGCAACGTCATCTAAAGTATAGCCTGTGAATTCTAATAACTTTTTAACTGCTGGGTATGATTCTGGGTGAACGCCTGTGTTATCTAAAACAGAACCACCTATAATTCTTAAAAAGCCTGCGCATTGTTCAAACGCCTTAGCGCCTAATTTTTTAACTTTTAAGAGTTCTTCCCTAGTCTTAAACGGACGCTCTGCCCTATAATTAACAATTTCTTTTGCAATACCTTTATTTAAGCCGGCAACGAAAGAAAGTAAACTTAAAGATGCTGTGTTTAAGTCAACGCCAACGCTGTTAACGCAGTCTTCAACAACCCCGCCCAAAACTTCTTCTAAGCGTTTTTCAGGCATATCGTGTTGATATTGCCCAACGCCTATTGACTTAACGTCAATTTTAATAAGTTCGGCAAGTGGGTCTTGCAATCTTCTTGCAATAGAAACGGCACTTCTTTGCGCAGGTTCGTAATCAGGGAATTCTTCTGCCCCTAGTTTACTTGCGCTGTAAACTGATGCGCCTGCTTCGTTAACAACGGCGTAAGAAAGGTTTTTGCCACTTTCTTTAATCATTTCAGCAACGAAAATTTCTGATTCTTTGCTAGCAGTTCCGTTACCGATAGAAATAACTGAAACGTTATGTTTTTGAATTAATGCTAATAAAACCTTTTTAGCATCTTCAATTTTATTTTGTGGTGGGGTTGGGTAAACAACTGCAGTATCTAAAACATTGCCTTCGCTATCAACAACGGCAATTTTGCACCCCGTTCTATAAGCAGGGTCTAACCCCAAAACTACTTTGCCTTTTAGTGGTGGTTGAAGTAGTAATGGGCGCAAATTAACTTCAAACATTTTAATTGCTTGCTCACTTGCCTTATCTGTTAAATCACTTCTAACTTCCCTTTCTAATGATGGGAAAATTAAGCGAGTATAAGCATCTAAACACGCCTTTTTAACAACTTCACCACTTTCAGTTTGGTTTTTAACGAAAATTGAACAAATATCTTGAACGAACAACTCTGTATCAACCTTAACTGAAACCCTTAAACACTCTTCCTTTTCACCACGGTTGATTGCCAAAATTCTATGTGATGGCATTTTAGCAATTTTTTCGCTATAATCAGCATACATATCGTAAGTTTTAGCATTTTCATTTTCAAGTAATACGCAAGTAATTTCGCCTAAGTCCCCCATTTTTTTACGGAGATTTTTTCTTAATTCGGCATCATCACTAATTTTTTCAGCAATAATATCTTGCGCCCCTAAAATTGCGCCTTGAATATCTAAAACGCCCTTTTCTTCATTGATAAATTCTTTTGCCTTTTCTTCTAAACTTTCTTTTGTTTGCTCTAAAATAAATTCGGCAAAAGGTTGCAATCCTTTTTCAATAGCAACGCTTGCGCGCGTGTTTCTTTTTTGCTTAAACGGTCTATAAATATCTTCGGCTTCGGTAAGTGTTTCAGCACTTGCTAATGCTAGCATAATTTCATCCGTCATCTTACCTTGTTCGGTGATTGCATCACTAATTTCTTGCTTTCTTTTATCTAAAGAGCGCAAGTATTTAAGCCTATCTGCAAAATCCCTTAACACTTGGTCATTACAAGAGCCTGTTTGTTCTTTACGATACCTTGCAATGAACGGAATTGTGTTTCCATCATCAATAAGTGCTATTATGTTTGCAGAGTGGTCAACTCTCATTGAAAATTCTTTTGCTAGTTTTGTTGAGTAATCCATAGTTTGCTTATCCTTTTATTTGTTTTTAGCCGTGTTTTCTTTTTTGATATAATACTTTCTGTCTTTAAGACTATCAGGTAAATATTGTTGTTCTACGTATCCACCGTAATCGTGTGGGTATTTATAATCTTTGCTAAACGGCGTGTGATTTTTTAAGTATGGTGGAATATTATCATCTGGGCTCATAATAGCATCTTCTTTTGCCATGCCTAAAGCAACTATAACCCCGTTATCCTTTGGCGCTTCACACACGTAAATTACTGCTTCGGTTAGTGGAATTAACCCTTCAGGCATCCCTAACTTCTCAAAAGCAACGAGGGCGTTTGTAGCAACAACTAATGCGTTAGGGTCTGCCATGCCAACGTCTTCAGCAGAGTGAACCACTAATCGCCTTGCTAAAAGTAATGGGTCGCACCCACCTTGAATTAACCTTTGCATATAATATAGGGCGGCAGTTGAATCACTACCCCTTAAACTTTTACAAAAGGCTGATAAAATTTCATAATATAAATTTTCATCAAAAGAAAGCGCCCTTTGTTGGATAGACTCTTCTGCCTCTTTTAGGGTAATTTCTATCTTTCCGTTTGAAGATGGCTCTGTGGTCATAACGGCAAGTTCTAATGCGTTATAAGCCACTCTTAAATCGCCACCGCTTAGAGTTGCAATGTGATTTAAGGCTTCTTCAGTAATAGTTAAATCATAATTGCCTAGCCCTTTTTCTTTATCGCTAATAGCACGATTAAGCGCTTTGATAATATTTTCTTTTGAAAGGCGTTTTAATTCAAACACCCTACACCTAGAAACGATAGCAGGCGTCATAGACGCATAAGGGTTTTCCGTTGTAGAACCGATAAAAATTATATCCCCGTTCTCTATTGCAGGTAGCAGGCTATCACTTTGCGTTTTGTTAAAACGGTGGCACTCATCAAGTAGTAAATATGTTTTTTTACCGTATAACTTCCTTGAGTTTTGTGCTTGTTCAACAACCCTTTTAACGTCTGAAACACCACTATTAACGGCGTTTAACTTAACAAAATCGCCGTCTGTTCCCTTGGCAATAACGTTTGCTAGGGTTGTTTTCCCACAACCAGGGGGACCCCAAAATATGCAACTACCAAGCCTATCCATTTTGATTGCACGGTTAAGTAGCCCCGTTTCAGAAACGATATGTTCTTGACCGAGAAATTCTTTTAAAGTGTTTGCACGCATTCTGTCTGCGAGTGGTTGATTGCCACCCTTATTTTCAACTAAATCAAATAAATCCATAAATTTATTTTAACATATCCCATATTTTTTTTCAAGCCATAATACAATATATTATGGCTAAAAAATTATCTTATTTTTTTGAGTGGGTTTTATTTGCTTTGTTTTTAACCCTTATATTAATTTTAACCTTTGGAAAGGGTTATAACTATGCCTTTAATAATGGATTAGCCCTTTGGTTTACTTGCGTTTTACCATCACTTTTTCCGTATCTTTTTATAACGGCAATATTAAACTCACTATCCATAACTAGAAAAATTGCAAAAACTTTTTCACCTTTAACAAGCGCCCTTTTTAAGACTAACGGAAATATTGCCTTGGCTTATTTTATTAGTATATTATCAGGCTACCCTATGGGGGCGCAAATGGTTAGTAATTTAAAACAAAACTCGCTTATATCCCAAACGGAAAGCGTTAGGGGTAGCGCACTTTGTTCAACTTCTTCCCCCGTATTTTTAATAGGCACGGTAGGGAATATTATGTTTAGAAACACCTTGTTTGGTTTTTTATTATTTATAACCCACCTTGTTTCTTCAATAATTATAGGCTTACTTTTTTCGCTTTATAACAAAAAAGAAAAGGCTAGTAAAATAAATCTATCCTTTACTTCTATAAAAAAAGAAAACCTTTTATATACTACCACCTATCAAGCAGTTATTTCGGTTTTAGTTGTGGGCGGGCTTATTACCATCTTTTATATTTTTACCGAAGTTTTAATCTCACTAAATATTTTAACCCCACTAATAGATTTACTTGACCTTTTAATTAAAGATAAAAGCCTTTCTACTGCAATAGTCCTTTCGCTTTTTGAATGCACTAGGGGATTAAAAGAATTATCTATTAGCAAATTTTCCTTTTTAACCTTGCCTATTTGCGCTTTTATTTGTGGGTTTGGTGGGCTTTCTATAATATGCCAGTCAGTTGCCGAATTAAAAAAAGGCAAAATAAAAATTGCCCCGTTTATATTATCAAAAATAATGGGGGCAATTATAAACTTTTGTTTGGGTTTAATTCTTTCTTTAATTGTTTTTTAAATAGTTATTTAATATTTCTAATGAAGATGCTGGAATATAGTTAGAAAAATCACCTTTAGAGTTTATTATATTCCTTATTGCTGTTGAACTAATATGGCAAAGTGAAAGTGGGGTTGGAATATAAATAGTAGAAATTTCAGGGAATAAATCTAGGTTATATTGCGCCATAGTATTTTCATACTTATAGTCGTCACCATTTCTTAACCCCCTAACGGTAAATAAAATATTATTTTTCTTCATATAATCGGTAAGCATACCACTAAAAGTATCAACTGCTACCCTATCGTTTCCGTTAAAAACACTTTTAATTGCATTTACCCTAACACTATCAGGGAAAAGTGGCTTTTTATCCACGTTAACCCCAACTAATATAACAACTTTATCAAAAACTTCTAGGCACTTGTTAACAATATATAAATGCCCTGTTGTAAAGGGGTCAAAAGAACCGGCAAAAACGCAAGTTTTCATTTTTTTATTATTCTCCTTTAGAAAAGAAAGTTAAATGTATTCTACCATACTTTCTTGCATCCACAATTTTTAGGTTATTAATTTCTTTATTAAATGGCTTTTGGTCTTCAAAAATAACTAATCCGTTATCCGATAAAGCATTAGAAACAACTTCTAGCGCACTAACGCCTAAATCAGTATTATAAGGTGGGTCTAAATATATAAAATCAAACTTTTTGTCTGTGTTTTTTAAAAGGGTAATACCATCTAAATTAGAAATAGAATATTCTTCATCCACCTTTAACTTATTTAAGTTTTCTTTTAAGAGTGCAATGCTTTTTCTATCAGCATCATTAAAATGCACGCTTTTTGCCCCGCGGGATAAGGCTTCAATGCCCATTGCCCCCGTTCCACAAAACAAATCTAAAAAAGTTTTATCAATAATTTTAAACTGCAAAATATTAAAAATTGCTTCCCTAGCCATATCTGAAGTTGGGCGAACGTCTTTGCCCTTAAATTCGGTTAATACCCTGTGTTTATATTTACCACCCACTATGCGCATTAGTTATTATCATCTCCGTGAAGTAAGCGGTGTGTTTCTTTAATCTTTTGTTGTTGACGCTCAATCTTTTTAGCACCCAAAATATAAGAAAAACCTGTTAAGCAAGATAAAATAGGCACGGCAATTAATGGGAAATAATAGTTCCATTGTGCAAAAGGCACCGTTTCATCAACCTTGATAAATGCAGTAAACATCATATAAATAAAAGATGAAACTGCGCCCACACCATTAGCCTCTTCGCCAACCGTTAAAATTAAAATGGTGTGAATTATTAGCATAACAATAAGTGGCACGCAAGCAATAAAGCCTTGCAAAAAGCCCTTCCAAGCCTTATATTCTTCTTTTAATCTTAAAGGCCTATCTTCGCCCGTTCTAATAATTTCCCTACGCTCTAAATCGTTAGCAAGTTGAACTTTTAAGGCTTCTTCACCTTCTTTGAAACTAACCGTGCAAATTACCCCTGCGTAAAGCCCAAAGTTTAATATAAGTAAAATAACTTTTAACCACACTAAACCTTGTATCGTTATAATACTAAAGGCTAATAACGCCATAAAAAATAAATATACGAACGGAATAAGTGCTTGCTTAATGTAATACCACATATTTTCACCTGTTAATAAAAATTTACCAAACTAAACGCTTTTTTATTTAGTTATAATTCTATTATAATCTTAAATTAACTTATTTGCAAGCAAAAATTTAATTACTTATATTTTTATGTTTTTTTCTTGTTTAATTATATGTAAAATTTTCAAATAATACTTGATTTTAATAATAAAAAATAATATATTAACCTTAACGATAATTAATTTTTATTTGGAGCAAGTTATGAAAAATATTTACCCTATAACAGGCACTTTTATTAAGGATAAAGACCTATTAGAAAAAGCGTTAAATATGCTAAAATGGTCGCTTGAACTTGGTTGGGATAAGGAACACGGTGGGGTTTTATATTTTGTTGACGTTTATAATCGCCCACCAGAACAACTTGAACACGATGTGAAACTTTGGTGGGTTCATAACGAATGCTTAATTGCTTGCTTAACTGCCTTACATCTAACGGGCGACCCTATTTTTGAAGAGTGGTATGATAAATTGCACGATTATATCTTTACCCACTTCCCTGATAAAGAATACGGCGAGTGGTATGGATATTTACACCGTGACGGCACAGTTTCTCACACTCAAAAGGGTTCACTATGGAAAGGGCCTTATCATCTGCCAAGGTGCTTAATGCTTTGCGAACAAATTTTATCCGCAATGGAAAAGGGCGAAAAATTGCCACCTCTATTATAAATTTTAATAAAAATTAAAAACAGCCTTGCTTATCTAGGCTGTTTTTTAATATTTAAAAGTAAAAAAATAAAAGAGCCTATATCTTTAAGATAAAGGCTCTAAATAGTTTTAATTAAACTAACTTATAAATTAGTTCCTTGGGTTTTTAAGTTGCGCTTGTGCTGCTGCAAGCCTTGCGATAGGTACACGGAAAGGTGAGCAAGAAACGTAACTTAAACCAATCTTGTTGCAGAATTCAATAGAAGATGGGTCGCCACCATGTTCACCACAAATACCGCAGTGAATTTCTGGGCGTACTTTCTTACCAAGTGAAACTGCCATATCCATAAGTTTACCAACACCGTTTTGGTCAATCTTAGCAAATGGGTCGTTTTCAAAAATCTTTGCTTCGTAGTATGCAGTTAAGAACTTACCAGCGTCGTCACGGCTAAAGCCATAAGTCATTTGTGTTAAGTCGTTAGTACCAAAGCAGAAGAATTCTGCTTCTTTAGCGATTTCATCAGCAGTGATACATGCTCTTGGAATTTCAATCATAGTACCAACTTCATACTTTAAGTCTACCTTAGCGTTAGCAATTTCTTCATTAGCAGTTGCAATAACGATATCTTTAACGCACTTTAATTCTTTAACTTCGCCAACTAATGGAATCATAATTTCTGGAACAACTTTCCAGTCAGCGTGTCTAGATTGAACGTTGATTGCTGCACGGATAATTGCCCTTGTTTGCATTTTAGCAATTTCTGGATAGGTAACTGCTAAACGGCAACCACGGTGACCCATCATAGGGTTGAATTCGTGAAGTGATGCACAAATTTGTCTAATTTCAGCAGAAGTTTTGCCTTTCTTTTTAGCAAGAGCATCAATATCAGCACCGAGAGTTGGGATAAATTCGTGTAGAGGTGGGTCCAAGAAACGAATTGTTACTGGGTTGCCTTCTAATGCTTCGTAAAGTTGTTCAAAGTCACTTTGTTGCATAGGAAGAATTTGTTCAAGAGCATCTTCTCTTTCTTCAACTGTTTCAGAACAAATCATTTCACGGAAGATTTCAATTCTGCCTGGGCCGAAGAACATGTGTTCTGTACGGCAAAGACCGATACCTTCAGCACCGAGTTCACGAGCCTTTTTAGCATCTTTTGGAGTATCGGCGTTAGTTCTAACACCCATTACCCTATACTTGTCTGCCCAAGCCATAATTCTACCGAAGTCACCAGAAATTGTTGCGTCAACAGTAGCAATCTTTCCATCATAAATATTACCGGTTGAACCATCAATAGAGATGATATCGCCTTCTTTATAAGTTTTACCAGCAAGAACGAAAGTCTTGTTGTCTTCATCAAAGTTAGTGAGTGCAGAGCAACCAGAAACACACCAAGTACCCATACCACCGGCAACAACGGCTGCGTGTGAAGTCATACCACCACGAGCAGTTAAGATACCTTGTGATGCCTTCATACCTTCAATATCTTCAGGTGAAGTTTCTAAACGAACAAGAATAACTTTTTCGCCCCTTGCTTTCCATTCTTTAGCATCTTCAGCAGAGAAAACAACTTTACCACAAGCAGCCCCTGGAGAAGCACCTAAAGCCCTAGCAACAGGTTCAGCACTCTTTAATGCCTTAACGTCAAATTGTGGGTGTAAAAGTGTATCTAAGTTTCTTGGGTCAATCATAAGAACGGCTTGCTTTTCATCAATCATACCTTCATCAACTAAATCGCAAGCGATTTTAAGAGCAGCGGCAGCAGTTCTCTTACCATTTCTTGTTTGGAGCATATAGAGTTTGCCGTGTTCAACGGTAAATTCCATATCTTGCATATCCCTATAGTGGTCTTCTAAGATTTGGCAAACCTTAGTGAATTGAGCAAATGCTTCTGGGAATTTTTCAGCCATTTGAGCGATAGGCATTGGTGTACGAACACCAGCAACAACGTCTTCACCTTGAGCGTTGGTTAAGAATTCACCCATAAGTTTCTTTTCGCCAGTTGCAGGGTCACGGGTAAATGCAACACCTGTACCACAATCATCACCCATGTTACCGAAAGCCATTGCTTGAACGTTAACAGCAGTACCCCAACTATATGGAATATCGTTATCACGACGATATACGTTAGCCCTTGGGTTATCCCATGAACGGAAAACGGCTTTAACAGCACCGATTAATTGTTCTTTTGGGTCGGTTGGGAAATCGCTACCGATTTTTGCTTTATATTCAGCCTTAAATTGGTTAGCAAGTTCTTTTAAGTCTTCAGCAGATAATTCAACGTCAAGTTTAACCCCCTTTTCTTCCTTCATTTTGTCAATAAGTTGTTCAAAGTATTTTTTACCAACTTCCATAACAACGTCAGAATACATTTGAATAAATCTTCTATAGCAGTCATAAGCCCATCTAGCATTGCCAGATTTTTCAGCCATAACTTCAACAACTTGTTCATTTAAGCCCAAGTTCAAAATTGTGTCCATCATACCAGGCATTGATGCCCTAGCGCCAGAACGAACTGAAACTAGTAATGGGTTTTGTAAATCACCGAACTTTTTACCGGTAATTTCTTCCATTTTAACGATATTTTCCATAATTTCAGCCATAATATCGTCACTAATTTGCTTGCCGTCTTCATAATACCTTGTGCAGGCTTCAGTTGTAATGGTAAAACCTTGTGGAACTGGTAAACCAATCTTAGTCATTTCTGCTAAGTTAGCACCCTTACCGCCAAGAAGTTCACGCATTTTGCCGTTACCTTCACTGAATAAGTAAACATACTTCATTCTCTTTATCCTCCAAAAAGTTTCAAAATAACATATTAAGTCTAAACTGACCTAATTACTTTAACACAAATTAAAAATTTTTTCAACCTTTCAAGCGTATTTTTTTAAACATTATACAATTTTTGTTATAATAATTTGTTTTTCATAACAAATTTGAACTAATTGCAATCAATTCCTTTAAGGAATTAAGTTTTTCGTCAGTTCTATTTTCTAGGTAATATTCAATTAATTTTAACGCTTTTATATTGCCTTCAAAATTATCGCTTATTTCTCCGTTGTCTGCTTGTTTTAAGGTTGAATAAGTTAACCTAGTAATCTCCCTACCCGTTCCATCAAAACAATTTTCACAAAGAAACGCCCCCGAACGATAATCAAAAAACACCCTATTTTCTATATCTTTTTCACATTGTTCACACCCGTTTAGATTAAGTGCAAAGCCTGCTATTTTTAGCGCGTTAACCAAAAAGATTAGCAAAACGCTTATAGGCTTTTCATCACCATAAGCAATACTTTTTAATGCTGAAAGGGCAGAAAAGAAAGTTTCTGGTGAAAGGATATCTTCACGGTAAAATCTTTTAATAAATTCCACCACTACCCCTGCTGAATAATACTTAAAAATATCTTCCCTAACAGGGTAAAAACTGTCAATTAAACTTGCCCCTATAACCGTGCGCTTATTGTTAGTTTTGGTAAACACAAACTCGGCAAAACAAAAAGGCTCTTGAGCAAATTTTAATTTAGCCCCAGCCTTTTTTACGCCCTTTATTTTAGCCGAAATTATCCCCTTGTCTAAAGTAAAAATGCTTAATATTTTATCATTTTCGCCAAAGGAAACCCCGCCCAAAACTATTCCGTTTGTTTTTTCTTCCATAATTAGTCCTTTTCGTTTAATTGTTTGTATAAAAGATAATATGAAATATTGCCTGTTTTTTCAAATAACCCCCACGCACTATCTAAAGGGTTAATGGTCTTTTTATCTTTCTTTTTCATTTTTAGCCCCCTAAAATAAGTATGGGCTAAAATTAAAAGCATATTCGTTTT